>JBAXAW010000081.1:0-8008 GCA_037142305.1 Actinomycetota bacterium | reverse complement strand
CTTGCGTGCTTGGTGACAACGGCGCAGGCAAATCAACTTTCATTAAAATAATCAGCGGTTTACATAAGCCAAGTACCGGCAAGTACCTGTTTGAAGGTCACGAGGTTTCATTTGATTCACCTCGTGAGGCGCGCTCGCTCGGTATCGCAACGGTTTATCAAGATTTGGCGATGGCTCCATTAATGTCGGTGTGGCGAAACTTCTTTCTTGGTTCAGAACCAACAAAACGTTTTGGCCCAATTAATTTGATCGACACCAAATTCGCTCGTGCCACAGCGAAAGAAGAAATGTCAAAGTTGGGTATTGACGTTCGTGATATTGACCAACCAGTCGGAACTTTGTCAGGTGGTGAGCGTCAAAGCGTTGCGATCGCGCGTGCTGTCTATTTTGGCGCTCGAGTTCTGATTCTCGATGAGCCAACATCGGCGCTTGGTGTGCGTCAGTCAGATTTGGTACTCGGTTATGTCAAGGCTGCAGCGGCGCGCGATCTCGGCGTTATTTTGATTACGCATAACCCGCAACATGCTTTACCAGTTGGTAATCGTTTCTTGATTCTAAATCGTGGTCAATCGGTAGGACATTTCGAAAAACAAGATCTCACATACGAACGCCTAATTGAGTTGATGTCAGGTCGTGTCCACGCTGCTTAGGCTGCGAACGACACAGCGTCTCAAACAGTTGATAATGAGAGATGATCAATGGCAAGGGCTAATTAAGTCGCGTCTAGAAGACCCCAATGGTGCGGCAAAGGCTCTCAAAAAGCGAAAGCGTCGCAAGTTGATTACAGACTCGCAACTATTTATAGTCGCTGCAGATCACACTGCGCGTGGAATGCTCGGCGTAGGTGATGACCAATTTGCAATGGCAGATCGCCGTAAGTTACTTGATGCACTGCTAGTCGCACTTGATAATCCACTGGTAGATGGTGTGCTTGGTAGTGCCGATGTAATTGATGAACTTGCTCTCCTCGGTGCCCTCGATAACAAATTGGTTTTTGGCACAATGAACCGTGGTGGAATCATGGGAGCAAGTTGGGAACTCAATGATCGGATGACGGCTTACACGCCGCAAGACATTGCGTCTCGTGGACTCGATGGAGGAAAAGTTTTATTGCGGCTTGCCGACGATGACGCGGGCACTGGCCCAACAATTGAGGCATGCGCAAAGGCTGTCACGCAAATGGCAGATTTAAAACTGCCGATCATGGTCGAACCCCTGCCGTATACGGGTGGTAACGGTGGTCCGGCAAAATATATTGACGACAATGACAAATTATTGCGTGCGGTTTCGATTGCATCTGGTCTCGGTTCATCATCTGCGTACACATGGCTTAAAGTACCGGCAGGTTCGCAGGTTGAAAGAATGATGGCAGCCACAACACTGCCAGGTCTAATTCTTGGCGGCACACCAGGGCTTGACCCTGATGCGACTTATTCATCATGGGAGCGGGCGATGAAAGTACCTAATGTTCGAGGCTTGGTTGTCGGCCGGTCACTTTTATTTCCAAAAGACGGCGATGTGGTTGGCGCGATTGCACGTGCAGCGCGTATTGTTCGTCCATGAAAACAATTCGATTAACTACTGCACAGGCACTTGTAAAGTTTCTGGTCGCACAGCGAATACTTATTAATGGTCGAGAAGAAAAATTGTTTCCGGGAGTTTTGGCAATTTTTGGCCACGGCAACGTAACTAGTCTCGGTGTTGCGCTTGACGAAGAGCGAAAAAATATTCGCACTTGGCGCGGACAAAACGAACAAGGCATGGCACTCGCTGCGGTTGGGTTCGCAAAAGCGAAACGACGCCAACAGATTATGGTTGCGTCAAGTTCAATTGGGCCAGGCGCTCTAAATATGGTTACTGCAGCAGGCGTTGCGTACGTTGATCGCCTGCCAGTTTTGTTTTTGTCTGGTGACACATTCGTGCACCGAATTCCGGACCCAGTATTGCAACAAGGTGAAAGTTTTATTGATCCATCAATTACGGTGAACGATGCGTTCAAGCCAGTCGTGCGATATTGGGATCGAATTGTTGCACCACAGCAGTTATTGCATTCATTGCCACACGCAGTTTCAACAATGCTTGACCCTGCGACATGTGGCCCTGCGTTCATAGGTTTGCCGCAAGATGTTCAAGCCGAGAGTTTTGACTTTCCTGAAGTGTTTTTCCAAAAAGTTGTGCACACGATAATTCGACCTCGTGCTGATGCAACCGAGTTGAAAAATGCTGTTGAGGCGTTGAAGAACGCTAAGCGACCATTGATTATCGCTGGCGGTGGCGTGCACTATTCACTTGCCGAAAAAGAGTTGGCTGCGTTTGCTACGGCGCACAATATCCCGGTTGTCGAGACTGTCGCTGGTAAGGCATCGCTATTGGCTTCACACCCTCTTAATGCTGGGCCAGTTGGTGTTACTGGTTGTGAGTCGGCAAATAATTTGGCGGCGCAAGCAGACGTCGTGGTGGCTCTTGGCACAAGATTGCAGGATTTCGCGACTGGGTCATGGACGATTTTTAGTAATGAGCAGACAAAATTTATTGGTGTCAACACCGTGCGCTTTGATGCAATTAAGCATCGTTCGCTGCCGGTAGTTGGTGACGCGCGCGAAACCTTGGCTGATTTTGCTGCGCAACTAGGCAAATGGCGTAGTGATGATGCGTGGTCGAAAGTTGCACAACAAGAAGTTGTTGGCTATCACAAATATATTGACAGCATCGCCGCGAAAAATACAAATATTTCGCAACTTGCAACATACGCTCAAGTTGTTGGCGTTGTCGATCGTGCTGCGCAGCCGAGCGATTATGTACTCACTGCAGCGGGTGGGTTTCCAGGAGAACTAAATAACGGCTGGCGGGCCAAGAGTCTCGACTCTTTCGACTGCGAATATGGGTTTTCTTGCATGGGCTATGAACTTTCTGGTGCGTGGGGCGCAAAAATGGCGATGCCGGAACGCGAAGTAATTTCATTCGTCGGCGACGGTTCATACATGATGATGAACAGCGACATTTATAGCTCGGTGCTCTACGGCCACAAACTGATTGTGATCGTCTGTGACAATGGCGGTTACGCGGTAATAAATCGATTGCAAGTCAATCAAGGTGGCGTGCCGTTTAATAATCAACTTGCTGATTGTGAAGCTGAGAATCTCGTATATGTAGATTTTGCGAAGCACGCTGCGTCGATGGGTGCAATTTCTGAGACGGTTAGTTCTATTGATGATCTTGAGACGGCATTTGCTCGCGCGCGCAAGTCTGATCGCACGCATGTGATTGTGATCAAGACCAGCCCCAACGATTGGACAGAAGGCGGATCATTCTGGGAAGTCGGCGTGCCAACTACTAGCCATCGCCCAGAAGTAATCAAGGCTGGCGAAATAATGCGCGAAGGTAAAAAACAACAACGAATCGGATGGTAGGTAGTAATGGTGAGCGACAATAAATCGAATAACTCGAGCACTTCAAGTATGAACGGCAAAGTTTTATTGCTGAGTGGTGCGTCACGAGGTGTAGGTGAGTGTGTAGCGCGCTTGGCTGTCGAGCGTGGTGCAGCAGGTTTGGCACTTGTTGGACGCGACACGAAGACCGGTGACAAGTTGGCAAGCGAATTAACAAGCCTTGGCACCAAGACTATTTTCATAACCGGTGATCTTGCAGGTGCTGATGAGCCAAAGCGAATCGTCAAAATAGTCGACGAGACTTTTGGCGTAGTTCATGGATTATTAAATTCGGCTGCCGAAACTTCGCGGGGTAGCGTCTGGAACACCACTCCAGAAATGTTTGACACGATGATGGCCGTCAATGTGCGAGCGCCGTTTATGTTGATTCAAGAGTGTGCGAAAATAATGAAGCGCGAAGGTGTCGCCGGCTCAATCGTAAACATAGGCAGTGTCACTGGCTACGGCGGTGACGTGAACTTGACACACTACGCAATTTCGAAAGGTGCGTTGCACACACTGACGCGCAACTGCGCATATTCACTAATGCGCGATCGCGTGCGAGTTAATCTCTTGAATCCAGGTTGGATGGATACGCCGACCGAAGATGCGACACAGCGAAAGTGGCACAACGCACAAGATGGTTGGCTAGAAAAAGCCGAGCGAGATCAGCCAATGGGACGATTAATAAAACCAGATGAACTTGCACGCTCAATTATGTTTTTACTTTCAGACGAATCAGGATTAATGACCGGTGCAGTAATAGACTTTGATCAATCGGTGGTCGGCGCTGGCTCGCCATCTAAACCAAAAGTAGGAGAAGTTTGGCCATGAGCAGCAATAAGAGTGTTGGTATCGGTGTATTAGGTTGTGGTCGCATTGGTGTTATGCATGCAGAGTTAATCGCACAACGAATTGAAGGTGCACATTTGGCTGGCGTTTATGACGTTGTGAGTGAATCAGCAAAAAAGATTGCTACAAAATTCAATTGCAAACATTTTGAAAGCCCAGACGATCTGATGTCAGCTAAAGAAGTTGATGCAATAGCAATTTGTACGACTACCGATACACACGTTGAAGTGTTGTTGATGGCGTCAAAATATCGCAAACCAGTGTTTTGTGAGAAGCCAATTTCTCTTTCGCTTACCGACACAGATAAGGCTTTGAAAGCAATCAGTGACAGCAAAACTCCATTAATGCTTGGCTTTAATCGCAGATTTGACCCGAGTCATCGCAGTGTTCGTGACAATGTTGCTAATGGCACGATTGGCGATGTTCATATTGCACGAATCACAAGTCGTGACCCTTCACCGCCACCAGTTTCGTATGCGAAAGTTTCTGGTGGCATATTTATTGATATGACGATCCACGATTTCGATATGGCTCGTTATGTTGTCGGCAGTGAAATTGTTTCGGTTTACGCAACTGGGGCTGTGCGAATCGTTCCCGAGTTCGCCGAAATCGGTGATCTCGACACAGTGGCAATTATGTTGCAACACGAAAATGGCGCAATCACGATGATTGATAATTCTCGCCAGGCTGTCTACGGTTATGACCAGCGAGTTGAAGTATTCGGATCAAAAGGTTTGGTTGGATCAGATAATCCAATGATGACTAGCGTGATTAAGCGCAACGAAGCAGGCACACAGTTAGACAAAATGCCTTACTTCTTTTTGGATCGTTATATACCTTCTTATATTGCCGAATGGGATGAGTTCATCGGTGTCGCAACTGGCAAAATTCAGCCAGTAGTTACTGGTGCTGATGGTCGTGCATCGCTTGTCGCGGGTTTAGCGGCCTGGAAATCGGTTCGCGAAGGTCGAATGGTTAAGACAAGTGAAATTGTCGGCTAGATAAAAAACTTTTAAACGCCGTAACTTTTAATTCGTGCTCCCGCGAATCGTTGGCGAGTGTCGTTGCATTGCGATGAACTTGCAATTGGTTGTGCAGCAATACGCGATGATGCAACCCATGATGGCCACTTGCCAGTCAGAGTTGCAGCCGCTTGTCTGGCGGCACCGAGCGCAACAATTTCGGGTTCGTTGAGAACGTTTACTTGCTTGCCGGTTAAGTCAGCAACAATTTGGCAAACAGCGGGCGACTGTGCGCCACCACCCAGTAGAAATATACGACCTGATGTATCGACGCCACAGTTCGTTATCGCATTCAATCCATCCAGAAGTCCACAGACAACACCCTCAATGGCGGCGCGCGCAACATCACTGCGTGAATGATTTGAGTTAATGCCGACCAACATTGCTCGCGCGTCTGGAAGATTCGGCGTGCGCTCGCCATCTAGGTATGGCAATAACACAAGACCATTTGATCCGCAGTTAGAAGCCATCGCAAGTTCGCCAAACTGCTGCAGGTCAACATTTAGAAAATTAGCGAACGAGTCGAAAACTTTTGTTGCATTAAGTGTGCAAACAAGCGGTAAGAAACTTCCTGTGGCATCAGCGAAACCCGCTACTGCCGCGCTGCTATCAGCTGTTGCCTTAGCACTGACTGCATAAACCGTGCCTGAGGTACCCAGTGAAATTGCAACATCGCCGGGCAACAATCCGATGCCAAGTGCTCCAGCCATGTTGTCACCAGTGCCACAGCCAATTACCGCATCGCCCCATTTTCCATTTGCTTCAAGTGGCGCTGCGACGCGCGGCAACATTTTTGACCAATCGCGAGACTTGTCAATTAGCTGCAAAATCTCTTGGTCGTAATGACCAGTCGAAGGCGACCAATAGCCAGTGCCAGAAGCATCACCGCGATCGGTGATTATTTCTGATGCGCCGGCGCCGCGCAAATGCCATGAAAGATAATCGTGTGGCAAGCATATGTGGGCAACACGCGACCAGTTTTGTGGCTCAACACGCTTTAGCCAAGAAAGTTTTGCCACGGTGAAACTCGCGACTGGCACACTGCCGACATGCGAAGCCCACCACGCGGCATCGCGTTGGTCAACACACCACTGGGCATCGGCTGCTGACTCGGTGTCGTTCCATAGTTTGGCTGGGCGTACAACTTTGTGACTGGCATCAAGAGTGACTAGTCCATGTTGTTGACCGGCGACCGAAATGGCGGCGACTTTTGGCAAAGCAGCTTGCGCAGAAGCTTGTGCGTAAGCCTGGTCAAACGCCGTTATCCACTCAGTTGGGTTTGTTTGACTAACTGGGGCAATGCCTGTGCTTGGGTGTGAGGCGCGACCCGATGAAATCAATTCGCCAGAATCTAGATCGCGAACCTCTACTTTTGTTGACTGCGTTGACGAATCAACGCCGACTACCACCGGCATTATTTAGCGAACGCCGAGAATCAGTTCTGTAACAAGTTGATCAAGACGTTCGTGAGCATAACCACGCTCGCCAAGTGCCTTGACATCAAATGTGTCGGTGCGCAGACTGTGCAACGCATCGGCGCCTAATCCATCAGGAGAAGTCGGCACACTCAGTTGGTCAAACATTGCGGCTTTAAGTGCTGCCTGAATCTCTTTGTCTTGTTTGAACTCGCGCGATTTCTCGGCCAAGATCAAATAAGTTCGCATGCAACCGCGGGCGAAATCCCAAACACCCTCTGCATTCTCTGTTCGATATGCGTGCGCATCGAAGTGCAACATTCCGTCCCACTTCGAATCTTCAAGCAATTTAACGAGATAAAAAGCATCGCGGATTCCTTCACTGCCAAATCTAAAGTCTTGGTCGAATTTGCCAATTCGTTGCGCGTTCAAGTCAATATGAAACAACTTGCCGTGCCACAATGTTTGTGCAACAGCGTGAGTGAAGTTGAGCCCACTCATTGTCTCGTGCGCGAACTCTGGATTGAGGCCGACCATCTCTGGCCACTGCAATTCGTTGATAAATGCAATTGCGTGACCAACTGTTGGCAAGAACATATCGCCACGCGGTTCGTTTGGTTTTGGTTCAAGCGCAAACTTAATGTCATAGCCACGATCTTTTGCATATGCGCAGCAAATATTTACTGCTTCTGCGTAACGATCAAGCGCAGTACGAACATCTTTTGCAGCCTCGCACTCGAGACCTTCACGGCCGCCCCACATTACATAAACTTTGGCGCCAAGCGAGACGCCCATATCGATCGACTCCATCGTTTTCTTGATCGCATAACGACGCACCACTGGGTCGTTCGCTGTGAACGCGCCCTCTTTGAACACTGGCTGACCGAAAAGATTGGTCGTAGCCATCGGAACTTTCATACCGGTCTTATCAAGTGCTTGGCGAAAACGCTTCAGCGCAGTTTCGCGCTCAGCGGCGGTTGAGCCAAATGGCACGAGATCGTCGTCATGAAAGTTGACGCCGTATGCACCAAGATCAGATAGTCGATGCACCGAGTCAACAGGGTCTAGTGCGGGGCGAGTTTCTAATCCGAATGGGTCACGACCCATATTGCCGACGGTCCAAAGACCAAAGGTAAAGCGATGTTCTGGTTTAGGAGTGAAGTTGTCAGTCATACACGAGATACTAGTTGTAATTCGCAATAGTCCGCTAAGCCGTTAGAGTAAACAAGCCTTTTACCTTCCGGGGTAGCTCAGTTGGCAGAGCAACGGACTGTTAATCCGTTTGTCGTGG
>JBAXAW010000080.1:0-8099 GCA_037142305.1 Actinomycetota bacterium | reverse complement strand
AACGAGGCTTGCAACGGGCTAGAGCCAACAATTGCTTCGGTTAGTCTTGGCGCGACACGAAGGTTTGACATGCGTCACCGCAAAACTGGTGAGACGATCAAAATTCAACTTGAATCAGGAAGTCTCTTGGTGATGGCGGGAAAGTCACAGCAGAATTGGGTACATCAAGTAGCAAAGACAAAGCGGGTCCATGAGCCACGAATCAACCTGACTTTTCGTCGTGTCATTCCAGGGTTTGCAAACTAGAATTTTTGATATGCAAACAAGTCAATTCGTGATGTACAGCACTCAGTGGTGTGGTTATTGCAAGCGCCTCAAGTCGATGCTCAATGCGGACGGCATCGAATTTACTGAAATAGATTTAGAGCAAAGTCCAGACGCTGTTGCAATTGTTGAGCGAGTCAATAACGGCAATCAAACGGTGCCAACGCTCGTATTTTCTGACGGTGAAGCAATGACGAATCCGTCTGTCGCGAAGGTTAAAGAAAAGCTCAGCTCGCTCGCAACTAACTAATTTCGGTCGCGTGGCGACGGAATAATAACTGGACCGGTGTCATCGTTAACCGTTACAACATCTATTTTGTGCTCATAAATGTTGCTCAGAGTTTCTGCGGTCATCGTTTCGCGCGGTGCGCCAATTGCAACCTGTTTACCTTTTTGTAACAACACAACACGATCGGCAAATGACATCGCCACATTGAGGTCGTGAAACACCGCAATAACTGTTCGACCATCGTCAACTAGTGATCTAACGATCCGCATCAGTTTTTCTTGTTGACCGATATCTAGAACAGCAGTTGGCTCATCAAGTAGCAACAACTGTGTGTCTTGGGCCAAAATTCTCGCCATTGAAACACGAGCCTGCTCACCAATTGAGAGCGAGCGGTATAGACGATTGCGCATATCGAGTACATCAACTCTTTTCATTGCCATCTCAATTAAATCTTGATCGGCACTTGTTGATTTTGGTCCACGACCCATTTCGACTACTTCTTTGACACTAAACGGAAACGAAATCGTCACTTGTTGAGGAAGAACTGCACGACGGGAGGCTAGATCTGATTTATTAAGACTCGTGATTTGATCGTCACCAAAACTTACAGTGCCAGTGTCGGGTGCAAGGTCTCCGGCTAGCACTCCAAGCAGGGTTGACTTGCCAGCGCCATTCGGCCCGAGAATTGCAACAAGTTCACCTTGATTGGCTTGCAATGAAACATCGTCAAGGATTGTTTTCAATCCACGAATGACCGAAATGTTTTTGCATTCAATTATTGAGCGGTTGTTTTGGTTCATGTCCAGCTGCTTTCACCCGAACGCATCTTGCGTAACAACCATAAAAAGAACGGCGCACCAATTAACGCAGTTAGCACACCAAGAGGCAATTCCGCTGGTGAAAGTAAAGTGCGTGCGGCCAGATCGGCAAGAAGTGTAACGATTGCTCCGAGCAATGCTGCGGCCCACAACAAATCGCGATGCTTAGGCCCGAGCACGAGACGTAAAATATGCGGCACAATTAATCCGACGAACGCAATGATGCCAGTTGCAGCAACGGCGCTTGATGCCAGCAAACCAACGATTGCAATTGTCTGCAAACGCACTCGCTCGACTGGCACGCCAACATGAGATGCCGCGCGATCGCCGAGTGCCATTAGATCAAGCGTGCGTGCGTATCTCGTACTTAGTGCGATGCCGATTATTGCGAGTGGCAAAACCATTGCTACTGCGCGCCAAGTCGCTAGACCCAGTGATCCGAGACTCCAAAATGTAACGGTGCGAATCTGGTCGTCGTCGGCGATGAAAACTGCGAGACCGATCAACGCACCAGACAGTGCGTTGATCGCGATACCGGTCAGAATTAAAGTCACTACGTCGGTCTTACCGTCAACGCGCGATAAACCATAAACGACGGCCGTTGCCAAAGTGCCACCAATGAATGCGAAAAGTTGCACACCAAGTGTGATCTTGCTCAAACCAAGGGTGATTGCAATCACGGCGCCAACCGCGGCGCCACCTGAAACGCCGACAGTTGCAGGTTCGGCAAGCGGGTTTCGAAATACTCCTTGCATTACAACACCAGCAACTGCCAACGATGCACCGACAACAATTGCAAGCGCGACTCGAGGAAGTCGCACGTTCCAAAATACTGCGTGGCTAACGCTGTCGCTGTTCGTGCTGTGCGCTGGTCCTTGTAAAATAACTTTGATTAGCTCACTAAATGAAATTGTGTATGCGCCAGTCGAAAGCGCATTAAGAATAACTACGACTAACGCAATACAAAGTACTACGGCGACAATTTTTGGATTGATGCGTCGGAGGTCGTTCATTTGATTTACTTGTGCACTAATTTGTTGCTGTCATAAGTGTGTCAAAAGATTGCGCCAATCTGACAATTAGCGACCCTGTTCTTGGACCAAATGAGAATAGTAAATCGTCATCAATAGAAATTACTGCGCGAGTTTTAGCAGCAGGTGTTTGGGCGATACCAGGGAGGGCGAGCAGACCGTCAATGCCACCGACTGATTTCAGACCAAGTGATAGCACAATAATTATGTCGGGATTTGCTTTGACGATTGCTTCAGTTGTTAATGGTGTGAAAGATGCAAGTCCGAGATCTGTGCCTACATCAATGCCACCGGCGGATTGAATCATTTCATCGGCACCCGAGCCTTCACCTCCAAGTAAGAAAACTGATGCTGTTCCGCGAACATAGAGAAATGCAACACGCGGATTTATTTTTTTTGCGGTGGCTTGGGCTAGTGCCTGATCTATTTTCGATTGTGTTTCATTAAGAAGCTTGTTGCCTGATTCGACAACACCGAGTGCTTTAGCAATAAGCGTTATTCGTGGAGCGATTTCTTTAAGTTGCCACACCTCGGGAGCCAGTAAAATAGAAACACCGGCACCACGCAGTTGTTGGATTGCCTCTGGTGGCCCAGAGCGAGTATCGCCAATAACTAAAGTCGGGCTAAGTGCGAGCACACTTTCGGCACTGACATCGTGACCGCTACTAACTTTCGGAATCGGTTTGAGTATTTCGAGAGTCGTTGTTGCATCTCGGCCGATAATATTTTTCAAAAAGCCAAGCGAAATAACAATTTCTGCAATCGCATCGTTTAGAACGATTATCCGTGAAGTATCTGTAATCGTCACAGTTTTTTTATCGGCTGATTCAACTGTGACGGGTAGTTTCGAATTTGTATTGTCGATAACAGGCAACTCAAAATCTGCAGATGCGATGAGGATCGGTCGCATTGTTTCGACGATCGCATCTGAAGCGAGTGTTTCTGAATTAGTACTTGAACCCGTGCAAGCCGAGATTGATGGAGTTAAACAAGTGACAGCAATAGCAACCAGCAGTGCGTGTTTCACACAGTGCTTGAAGTTCTGTTTGAAGTTGCGTCTAGGTTCAGGCATTATGACTTGATTCACGACATATCACTAGTTGTCATAGCCTTCTCAATCTACTAGTGCGATGCAGGTTGGTAGAATTTGACGAGATGAAACTTGCGACACATATGTTGATGGCAGTCGTGATTGCTGGCTGTGCAACTACTGCGCAAAATACTCAACCGCTAGTTGCGACTTCGATCGTTATTCAATCATCTACGACTAGCGAGTCAACTGAGACAACCGAGATATCTGGGACAACTGGATCGAGCACGAGCACACTTGCGCCGGTGGTTGCAGACACAACTTTGGCAGATTCGACTACGACTGCCCCACTTAAGACTGTTGCAACGACGGTTCTGACCGCCACAACTGTTGCGTCAACCGGTCGACCAAAACTTTCGGTAAGTCAAACAACGAACTTGAATCCAAATGGGACATCAGTCACAGTTCGTGGAACCGGCTATGACATTTCAAAAGGCGTGTATGTAATTGTTTGCACTCAAGCGGCACCAGGCCCGCAATCAACTTGCGTTGGAGGCATCAACATTGATGGCTCATCGGCAAGTTCGGTGTGGATAAATTCACAGCCTCCGAGCTATGGAGTTGGCCTTGCGCTTGCATTTCAGCCTGACGGCTCGTTTAGTGTTGTGCTTTCGGTCGTTGCGAAAAGCGGAGACTTGGATTGCACCGTAGTGAAGTGTGGTGTGGTTACTCGCTCTGATCATCTTCGCTACACCGATCGAACACAAGATGTTTTTGTGCCGATTACGTTTAATACGAATTAGTATTTAATCAAGAATTTATTTTGTAGCACTCCCCGATACAAAGGAATCTATTGTGAAAAGCAAATCAATACTTCGTTCAGCACTCGCTCTTTTAATTGCTATTGGAGCGCTCTCAATAGTTGCTTCACCGGTTTCAGCAGCGGTTGGCGTGACTTTAGACCAAACTACGAAACTTGCTGACCTTCAAGTTGTCTCAATCAAATTGGCCAGCATTCCTGCTGGACAAGGTGTTTATATTTCGCAGTGTTATAAGGCCCAAATAGGTCAGCGCACCGCAACTGGTTTGATCTGCAATGGCAGCATCACAGAGCAAGGCACAATGATTTGGGCAACAACTGATGCATCGCGTGGTTCGCAATCGGCAACTGGTGAACTTACTTTGATGTTGCGCTCAAGTTTCACAAAAGTTGATGCAAATAATGTCAGCACAACCTATGACTGTGGCGCAAAAAATTGTTCAGTTTTTGTTTATCGCGACCACCGCGGTTTAACAGACACTGCTCTCGACACCGTTGTACCGCTAAAGTTTTTGCCAACACAAGATGTGGCGCTTGCAAGTCTTGGTCTTAAAAAAGATGGTGCTAAATATATGGCAGGCAATTCAGTCTCAATTAGCGCCAGCAAACTTGTGACAACTAAAGGTCAGGGCGTTGCGGTAACAAGCTCAGAGACTCGTTCAATTTGTGCAACTACCGGCACGTCAAGCGTCGTGATTGAGTTTAAAAAGGCTGGAATTTGTTCAATCACGCTTTCGGCTGAGGGCACAAAAAACCTTGACCAAATGATCAAAACAGTTACTTACATCGTTAAGTAATTTTTAAAAAACTACGGCGTAACCACTTCAATTTTATTTTGTGTTGCGGCGCTCGCCTGGGCGTTGTCATATGTAACAAATCCAGTTAGGTCGTCTCCAAGAATTATGCATGACGCAAGATGAATTGCGTCTAGTGTGCGCAAGGTTGTCGGGCTGAGAACTGCGGCAATTGTTAGAACTTGGGTTGAAACTCTAATAACGCCGAACCTAGTCATGATTGCATTGAATTGCATATTTAAGTTTGGATCAACTCGGGCGATAGCCCTGCTTACTTCTGTTCGTGCCAGTTCTGAAATAAATAGATCCTGTTTACAGCCATCAATCCAACTACTAAGGCTCTTTGAATGTTGCTCGTTGATAATTAGTTTGACAAGCGCGGATGAATCAACGACGTATGCCACTAGTAGCGCTCTTTGTTGCGCATTTCTTTTAGCGATTCACTTAGCGATGGTTTATTTGGTTTTCGTGAAATCAGCTGAGGCAATTTCTTTTTAGAATTCTTTGCGCGAACGATCATGCCGCTTGCAATGTGTGTCGCCAATTGTGAATTCGGCAACGGTGATATCTGGGCAACTGGTCTGCCTCGATCAGTGATGATAATGGTCTCGCCGTTAGTTACTTCGGCGATTACCTCTGATGCATTTTGTTTCAGTGCTCGGATGCCGACTTGACGCATGTTCTACATTGTAGCACTTAGGTGCACAAAAGTAATTGGAGCTTTTAGTTGAGTGGGCCGGTCACAGTCTGCGCAGCGGTGCGAAGAGCGTTAGACATCAAAAGAGTTTCGACGCTTGACATTTCTTGCGAAAGCACCCTGTCTGGGCCGGGGCCGTCAACAACTTTGCGTACTTCGGTAATAACTTTTGTTAGTGCTGGAGAAGCCTTAAGTGGTGCACGAAAATCAATCGCTCGTGTGGCTGCGAGAATTTCAATTGCCAGAATGCGGCGCAAGTTATTTATCGCGAGACGTAATTTTCGCGCGGCATTCCATCCCATTGAGACATGATCTTCTTGCATTGCACTAGTCGGGATTGAGTCAACACTCGCCGGTACAGCAAGTCGTTTATTTTCTGAAACCATACTGGCCTGTGTGTATTGTGCGATCATCAGACCAGAATCAACGCCGGCGTTGAATGCCAAAAATGCAGGGAGACCTATTGACCGATTTGCGTCAAGCAGGCGATCGGTGCGTCGTTCGCTAATTGAGCCAAGATCGCACGCGGCGATTGCCAGAAAATCTAAAACATATCCAACTGGCGCACCGTGAAAGTTGCCGTTTGAGCGAATCTCGCCAGAACTTGTGACAACTGGATTGTCGATCATCGCTGCCAGTTCTCGTTGCGCAACATTTAGCGAATGAGTTATTGTGTCACGTACTGCGCCATTAACTTGTGGCGCGCAACGTAGTGAATAGGCGTCTTGCACCCGAGTGTCATCTTGGCGATGAGATGCAACCAATGGCGAATTCTTGAGCAAGTTGAAAATATTTGCGGCGCTTGCGACTTGGCCTGGATGATTTCGCAGCGGTTCGTGCATTTCTGGGGCAAAAACCTGATCTGTACCAAGAAGTGCTTCAACACTAAGTGCGGTCGCAATATCGGCGAGGGTGCAAAGTTCATTAAGGTCTGTGATCGCCAACAACAACATCCCGAGCATTCCGTCAGTGCCGTTTATTAATGCCAGTCCTTCTTTCTCACGCAAAACAATTGGCTTGATTTGATTTTCGTTCAGAACGTCAAGCGCGGGTCGACGGTTACCGAGTTTGTCAAAAACTTCGCCTTCTCCCATTAACGCAAGTGCACAATGCGAAAGCGGGGCGAGGTCACCGCTGCAACCGAGCGATCCATATTCATAAACGACTGGGGTAATCGACGCATTTAACATCGCCGCGATTGTTTCAGCAACGACTGGACGCACTCCGGTTGCGCCACTACAAAGTGTGCGCAGTCTTAAAAGTTGCATTGCACGAACTACTTCCGTTTCGACTAAATCACCCATACCGGCCGCGTGCGAGCGAATTAAAGATTGTTGCAATGCAACACGATCTGCGGGTGCAATATGTTTTGTGGCGAGTGCGCCGAACCCAGTTGAGATTCCGTACACAGGCTGATCTGATTTGGCAAGGTCTTCGACAATCTTGCTTGAGCGAGATATCGCTTCAATAGCGCCCGTGGAGATCACGATTTCGGCATTGTTGCGAGCGACATTAACAACAGATTCGCGATCTATCCCAGAAATATTGATGGTTACTGGTGAAGTTTTCACAAACGAACTCTAGTTGTCAGGCAAAGAATTAGAAAATGTTATTAAGACTGCCCGTAAACAGGTTGATCGTATGGCCGAAATGTGAAGCGCCGAATAATTTCGCCGTATCCGCCACTATAAAGCGCGCCTATTTGTGCGGCACGCTCGAATGAGTTGAGTCGCTTGGCAGTTTCTGGCACTAGATACCACGGCGTGGATGGCTCCTCGTGGTGCGCGATATGCAAATTATTGTTGAGCATCAAAAGGCTCATGATTCGACCAGCGTCAATTATGGCAGTGCGATTTGATTCGTTGCTGAGTGTTTTGTGTTCGGCAAACGAGCGCATCATGTTGAGTGAGTGTGAGCCAAATACACCGCCGATTAGATATTCAAACATTGACATGTCGGCTAGGCGAGTGACGATAAAAAAAACTGCAACGATTGCTGGTAGATGCAAGAGCCAAGCCGAGCGCGCGTTACCAACGTTGCGAATTGCCCGCCAAGCATCGGCGACAAAATATTGCACTGCACTAAATACTGACCATACTGTCAAACGAAAAGCCAGTGTGCGGTTGGCCCAATACAGCGTGCGCAAAAATCGTCCAGAATCTTGCCATTTGTCAGGCATCGAGTAGTAACTCTCAGTGTCTAGATGTGGGTGAGTCAGAGTTGCGTTGTGATGACTGATGTGATCACGCTTAAAAGAAAGAAATGGAACCCATAAAGTTACTGATAGCGAGGCAAGTGCAGCATTAAGTTTTGGGTTTCGAAATGGGTGGCCATGCACAAGCTCGTGTTGCAGGCTTAGGTGCCAAGCGCCAAACCAAGTTAGTAATGCAAATGTTGCCCACCAAGGCAACTGTTT
>JBAXAW010000079.1:0-8518 GCA_037142305.1 Actinomycetota bacterium | reverse complement strand
AGTTGGGCATCGCCGACCGCTTCAAAAAACATACCGATACTCCAAACCAAGACCCCAGCGGCACCTATGACACCAAAACTTGGTGAATCTCGAACCTGGCCGAGTTGGACTGGCAAAGAAACAATCCACATCAGCAAACCTTGTATACCAAAAACCGAATACAAACTAACGAATGCGAACTTTGAACCGTGCTTGCGTCGCATTGATTGATATCGAAAGTCTTCGCCGTGACCGAGATTGCGTTTCGCTAAATAAAATGCGAGACGCAATCCCCAAACTGATGTCAGCACAGTCAGTAGCAAACTTCGTGTTGGATTACCTTCGCTCAGCCAAAAACTAACCCACGCCACAACAACAAAACCCGAACCCCACGCAATGTCAACAATCGAAGCATCGCGCATCTTGAGACTAATTAGCCACACGATCAACATCATGCATGTGATCGCCACAGCAGAACCTAAAAGAACCAACGGAGCACCAGTCATTTGATTCACACTAGATGATTCGCATACAGGTTGCGGTGAGGCAAAAGCGGTGCGAGCCTTGACGGGTGCTTCAGGTAAAAGATCTCTGTGTTGAAATTGGTGGAAAGATGGTCGTCAACGGTGCTTCGTTCGCCGTGATGCCACGTGACAAGGTCGGTCTTGTCGGTCGCAATGGCGCAGGCAAAACCACACTATTCAAAGTGCTCGGTGGCGCGAACGAGCCTAAGTCAGGCACGATCAATCGCAAAGGTGGGTTCGGCTATCTACCCCAAGATCCGCGTATCGCTGGGTCATTTGACGCGCGAACAGCAATCTCGCACATTTTGTCGGGTCGCGGCATCGACGAAGATATTGTCCGCATGGAAAAACTTCGCATTGCGATGGAAGAAACTGCGAGTGACAGCAATGTTGCAAAATTTACACGCGCTGAGGAGCAATTTTTGCTCAAAGGTGGATACGCCGCAGACAGTGAAGGGCGAGCAATCGCCGCTGGTCTCGGTCTTAAACCAGATCGTTTAAGTCTTGCTCTCGGGGTTCTTTCGGGTGGTGAGCGTCGACGCGTTGAACTTGCACGCATTCTTTTTAGCGGTAGCGACACTTTGTTGCTTGACGAACCAACTAACCACTTAGACATTGATGCGAAAACTTGGATGCTTGATTTTCTGCGCTCATACAAAGGCGCGCTATTAGTGATCAGTCACGACCTCGAATTGCTCGACGAAGCAATCACGCGAGTGTTACATCTTGATCGTCCTGACGAAGATTCTGAAGGCACAATCGTCGAATACCGCGGCACTTATACGCAATACGGCGTATCCCGTGAGGCGGATGAGGCACGTCAGGCGAAAAAGGCAACTCAACAAGGCAAAGAAATTGAGCGCTTGCAACGCGTTGTCGATCGCTTTGGTGCAAAAGCGAGTAAAGCAGCGATGGCGCACAGCATTGAAAAACGAATCGGTCGCATTGAAGAGACTCGCGTCCATGCCGCACGTGGCGCACGTGTGATGAAAGTGCGCTTTCCTGAACCACCTCATTGTGGCGAAACTGTTCTTACCGTTACTGGTCTTAGAAAAACATTCGGTGGACCAGATATTTTTCATGATGTCAGTTTCGATCTTGGTCGAGGCGAGCGACTTCTAGTTCTTGGTCTCAACGGTGCTGGTAAAACTTCGTTGTTGCGAATTTTGGCAGGCGAAGTTAAACCCGATAATGGCGACTATAAATACGGCTACAACGTGCAAGTCGGTTATTACGCGCAAGAACATGACAACCTAATTCCGCAAAGATCGCTTGTCGAACACATGCGTGATCAAGCCCCGTCTGCACTTGGTTTAACTGAAACTCAGTTACGCGGAATGCTCGGCATGTTCGGTTTATCTGGTGACAAGGTTTATCAAGAGTCGGCAACTTTGTCTGGCGGTGAAAAAACAAAACTTGCTCTGGCGATGATGATGGTCGGCAAAAATAATCTTCTACTTCTTGACGAGCCAACAAATAATCTTGATCCTTCAAGTCGTCAGTCAGTTGCTGACTCACTGTCAAACTGGGAGGGTGCGATTGTGCTTGTCAGTCACGACGCCGAGTTCGTCGAGCAACTCGCACCAACAAAAATCTTATTAATGCCAGACGGTCAGGAAGATTACTTCAATGAATCGTGGCTTGAACTCGTAACGCTCGCTTAATCGATTTATTTAAGCGCTCGAATATAAACAATGATGCTGGCGATCTCTTCGTCAGTCAATTGATTTGACGGCATTTGCCCAACTGCACCTTTACGTCGCATTGCGCTTGGCTCGTGAATTGAGGTGTACAAATACGCATCGTCGGCCGTAGCGGTTGTGCCGTCAGACATCGCCACTTGTGAGTCAGCCAAGCCAATCCATTTTGGGCCAACACGACCCTCACCGTTTGAACCGTGGCAACTAGCGCAACCAGAAGCTGACGAAAGTTTTTGCCCAGCTTGGGCTTCGGCAGAAAGCGCAATTGAAGAAGAACTACTGCTTGACGAGCACGAAGCCATGAAGATTCCAACTGAAGCCAGCAATACCGAAGTTGACAGAAAATTGATTAATCTAAACTTTGATGACATGTTTAAAGAATATCGTTCTACGCGAGTAGAGTTCGCAATTGTGGTACTGAAAATATGGTGACAAATCTCCCACAGCATCCGTCTACCGGAAACGAGTCTGACGGTTATTGGATGCATTATCACGACCAAGACAGTGAAAAACTCGCAGAGGCAGTCGTTGAATATGCGCTTGACCGAATTCGGCTTGATCCACCGCCTCTAGATGGCCCAAAGTCCCTAAGCCAACTAGAGGTTCTCGTTGGTAACACAATCACCCCTGAAGGTCTTGGTGGACTTAAAGCTCTTGAAATTTTCACGAAGCATCTTTCTCATGCATGCATCAGCGTTGACCATCCTTCGTTTTTATCGTTTGTGCCTGGTGCGCCAACAGAAAGTGCAGTGTTGTTTGATCTTGTGTTGAGTGCTTCGAATATTTATGCAGGGTCGTGGCTCGAAAGCTCTGGTGCTGTGTACGCCGAGAACCAAGCATTGCAATGGGTCGCGAGTTTGGCGAACTTTCCCGCTGCTAGCGCCGGTGTTTTTGTTAGCGGTGGTACCGCCGGCAATCTTTCGGCCTTAATCGCCGCGCGTTGGCGCTGGCGACAGAACGGCAAAGGCGCATACGATCGCGTTCGACCAATTCTTGTTACATCGTCGGGTGCACACTCGTCGGTTGCGCTCGCCGCAAATGCAATGGATTCTGATGTGGTCAAAGTTCAGGCCGACGCACAGGGTCGAATGTCGGGCGTTAACTTGCGCGCAGCAATTGCAAATCTAGACGATCAAGACCGTCAAAGAATTTGCGCGATCGTTGCAACTTCGGGCACAACAAATCTTGGTGTAATCGATGATCTTGTGGCGGCAGGCGAGCAAGCCCGAGAACTCGGCACATGGTTTCATGTTGACGGGGCTTACGGAGCTGCAGCATTATGTGCACCCAGTGTGAGACATTTGTTCGTTGGCATTGAACTTGCTGACAGTTTTATCGTAGATCCTCACAAATGGCTTTTCGGTCCATTCGATTGTTGTGCGCTGATTTATCGCGACCCCGAAACGGCTCGCCATGCGCACACTCAACGCGCTGAATATCTAGAGGTTTTGCAACAACAAGAACTCGGTGACGCACTTGCGAATCCTGCTGACATGGCTCACCATTTGTCGCGTCGAGCAAGAGGCCTGCCTTTTTGGTTTAGTGTCGCAACACACGGTACTGAGGCATACGAAGAAGCTATGGAGATCACCCTGCAAGTCACGCGTGAAGCAACGCAGTTGATCAAAACTGCGTCTTACCTCGAATTGTTGCTTGAGCCAGAACTTTCGATAATTGTGTTTAAGCGCATTGGCTGGACACCCGAGCAGTACCAACAATGGAGCGACAAGATGCTCAACGAAGGTCGTGCATTCGTTGTGCCAACGACGCTTAACGGCGAAACTATATTTCGCTTTTGCATCATCAACCCACGAACAACGATTGACGAAGTTTTAGATATTATAAATTCGCTAGAGTAGGCTCATGCTCAAATCAGTCAGATCAGTTGTCCAACTCCGCAAATTCGAATTCAATGGCGACAAACGCCGGTTGGCAGCATGTGGTGATCTCAAAGATTTACGCCGTCTCGCCAAGCGAAATCTCCCCGGCGGCGTGTTCGATTATTTTGACGGCGCAGCAGAAGACGAATGGTCACTTGCTAATAACAGTTCGGCATATTCAAAATTCGGACTAATCCCAAAAGTTTTGCGCGACGTTTCTAAGATCGACACTTCAACAACAATCATGGGGCAGCCAGTGCCGTTTCCGATTGCTCTCTCACCAACTGGTTTCACACGAATTGCACATCCGCAGGGCGAACTTGCAGTTGCTCGTGTTGCAGGGCGAAACTCTCTGCCGTTCACATTGTCAACGCTTGGTACACGAAGCATCGAAGAAGTCGCCGCGGTTGCAACTGGCCCGTTGTGGTATCAACTCTATGTTTGGCGTGATCGCGGTTTGTCTCGCGAACTCGTTCAACGCGCCAAAGCGGCGGGCTACAAATCGATTATGGTCACGGTTGATACGTCTGTCTTTGGTCGGCGCGAGCGCGATGTGCGTCGCGGTTTCACGCTGCCGCCGAAGATCGGCCTTGAAACATTTATTGACGGTATTCGGCATCCGCGTTGGACATATAAATTTATTACAAACGAGCCGATTACATTTTCGGCCGTTGCTGGTCGCGCCGATGTTGATGGCTCAAAGGCGATCAATTTATCCGACTATGTCAACTCACAATTTGACCCAACTTTAAGTTGGAAGGATCTTGAGTGGATTCGTGAAGAATCCGGTCTGCCGATCATGCTCAAAGGAATTCAATGTGTTGAAGATGCTAAGACTGCCGCATCGCTTGGCGTTGATGCGATCGCGCTTTCAAATCACGGCGGACGTCAACTAGATGGTGCGCCAGCACCCATCGAATTATTACCAAGTGTGATCGACGCTGTAGGTGACTCAATTGAAGTACTAGTCGACGGCGGCGCCCGTCGCGGATCAGATGTAGTTAAAGCCTGTGCACTAGGTGCACGCGCGGTGATGTTTGGGCGACCATATCTTTATGGTCTTGGCGCTGCGGGTGAACTTGGCGTGCAATGGGCCCTTGATCACATCACGAGCGGCATTTCGCGCACGATGGCGCTTATTGGCGAAACATCTATTGAGAACCTGTCGAGCGAAATTATCGTCAAGCGATAATCCGCTCAACAAACTAAAACTTCTACTTCTTTGAATTAGGTTCTTTCTTGACAACAGTCTTTTTGCGTGCGCCATATCGCTTGTTGAAGCGCTCAACACGACCAGCCGAGTCAATGATCTTCATTTGACCCGTGTAGAACGGGTGACTCGCATTCGAAATATCTAATTGCACGAGTGGGTAAGTGTTACCGTCTTCCCAGACAACCGTCTTGGTTGGATCAGCCTTCAAAGTTGATCGGGTCAAGAATCGATAGTTCGCCGAAGCGTCTTCGAAAACTACTGGTTGATAGTCGGGGTGGATCTCGGGTTTCATGGTGACAAAGTGTATCGGGGTATTAGTGCCCTCTATACTGTTCAAATGCCAAATCGCTGTGATGTCCTCGGAAAGACCCCAAGTAAGGGTCATACAATCTCTCACTCCCACATTCGTACAAAGCGTTGGTGGAGAGTCAATTCACACAAGCGCCGTTTCTGGTTGCCATCTGAGCGTCGATGGGTGACACTCACAGTAAGCACCAAAGGTGTTCGCACAATTGATAAGCGTGGGATCGAATCAGTCGTCGCCGAAATGCGTCGCGCCGGAAAGAAAGTTTGAACAATCGTCATGGCAGCTAAAAGTAAAGACAAGCGTCCAATCATTAAACTTCGCAGCACAGCAGACACAGGTTTTACTTATGTCACGCGCAAGAACAAAGTTAATTCGCGTGAGCGTTTAGAACTTAAAAAGTATGACCCAGTGGTTCGCAAGCACGTGATCTTCAAAGAAGAGCGTTAACAGCTTCGCAAGGCTTTTTCTAAATCGTCTTTGATATCAATCAGAGACTCGAGACCAACTGAAATTCGCAGTAGCGAATCGGTCAAACCAGTTCTAGTTTTGGTTTCAAGGTCAACACTGTTATGAGTGCTTGATGCTGAATGAGATATCAGTGTCTCTGGTCCGCCGAGAGTCACCGCTGGTCGCACGAGTGTGAGCGCACTCAACATCTTCGCCGCCGCCAGCTTTCCGCCAGCGATTTCAAATGAAAGCACAGATCCAAAATAATGCATCTGTTTGACCGCTAATTCGTGTTGTGGATGCGACTTTAGACCGGGGTAATGAACGCCTGTAACGTTTTTTTGAGTCGATAGCCATAACGCGAGTTCAAGTGCAGTCTCACTTTGTCTTGCTAGTCGCACATCGAGTGTTCGAATTCCGCGTAATCCGTTCATCGCATCGAATGGCGAAGCGGTGGCACCATGCAAAACTGCATAGGCCCAGATGTCATTAATCAAATCTAAATCGCCCGCAATGACTCCGAGAGTTGCGTCGTTGTGTCCTGCGATACCTTTCGTTGCCGAATGTAAGACAATCGAAACTCCGTGGTCATGTGGTCGTTGCGCCAACGGAGTTGCAAGTGTTGAATCAACAAGCGTGAACGGTCCTTTGATCTTGCCAAGTTCTGCGAGATCAACTAAATCAAGATGTGGATTAGATGGCGTCTCGGCCATCACCAACATCGTTTTACCTGGTCGCACTGCTGAGGTGAACTCGTGCGCGTTGCGTCCGTCTACAAACGTCACTTCGATACCGAGTCGTGCGCATGGACCATTAAGGAATGCAAGTGTTCCGGCGTAGCAATTTCGTTGTGCAACGATGTGGTCACCAGTCGAACACAGTGCCAAGATCACGCACGAAATTGCCCCCATGCCAGATGCGAATGCAAGTGCTGCCTCAGTATTTTCTAATTCGGCTACAGCATGTTCGAACGCCTCAACGGTTGGATTGGCATAACGCGAATAGTTTCCCGTTTGGTGAAGCGCATTTGCTTGGCGATTACTTTCTTCAAGGCCCGTACTCGACCAAGTACTCGAAGTTGATAGCGATGGTGCGAGAGCGTTTGAGCCGTCGCGACCTGAAGTTATTGCAGTAGTTGCGACCTGCAGCGGCTTATTATCTGTCACACAGACAGGCTAATGACGGTTTGTCAGTGCTGCCGAAATGGCAATGCCACCAGCGATCCAAAGATCCTTACTAAACTTTCATGATGAGAAAAAACAAATTAATCACAGTCTTATTAACTCTCGGCTTAACCATTTCTGGAATTGCCGGCATCGGTGGTTATGCAAACGCAGCCGCTGGTGATAGCCCGCTATCGGGTTTACCCGGTGGTGAAGGTCGCCCAGTAGTAATGGTTAAATTCGGTAACTCCAAGCCTGACCGTCCGCACTACAGCCTCAATCAAGCAGATCTTTTCTACGTTGAAGAAGTTGAGTGGGGCCTGACTCGAGTTGCTGCGTTGTTTAATTCGAAGTTTCCCGAGGTTGTTGGACCAACCCGCAGTGCTCGTATATCTGATCTTGAGCTATTGAAGCAATTCACAAAACCAGGTCTTGCATTCAGCGGCGCTAATGATGTTCTCTTGAAAATCATCCGCAAGTCGCAGTCGGTTTCGCTCTCACCAAGCGACCGTTCAACTTATTATTTCCGAAGTTCAAAGGCGTCAGCGCCGCATAATCAGTTGCTGAAACTTGCGGCGATGATGGCCAAAGAAACAAAAGTCGGAGCAGTCAAAGACATTGGTTTGACGTTTAACGCTGCGCCAGCCGTCGGCGGGGTTGCTGCTAAAACTTTCAGCGCATCTTGGGCGTCTGCAAAAGTAGCCGGAACTTGGAACGGCAGTAGTTGGACAATTGCTTTTGATGGGACAACTCACAAAGATGCGGCGAATGGCAGTTTGCTAACACCTAAGACTGTTGTTCTGCAGTTTGTTGATCGCAAAGCAACTAAGTTTGGTGACAAATTTGGTGGCAAGACTCCGCTACTTAAATCAGTTGGCTCAGGTCGTGCAATTATTTTGCGCAACGGTCAATCATTTGAATCGACTTGGTCACGACCATTAGAGACGTCTGGTACAAAGTTCGCATACAAAGGCATTCAGTTTCCGTTTGATGTTGGCCAAGTAATGATCGTGTTGGTTGACGGCACTCTAAAGAAAGCGCCAGTATCAGTTCAGTAGTACTTAAATAATTGACTTGCTCACTCGTTAAGTCAGATAGGGTGAGCAAGTCAAATTAAGTTTGGCGACGTGGCCGACTGGCTTAGGCACGGGCCTGCAAAGCCCTTTAACCGAGTTCGATTCTCGGCGTCGCCTCTAGAAGTTTTGTAGTTCTAACGCCGAAAGTTCATGGGAGTTAAGCGAGTCACATGGCTGTTTTTGCGGTCTGATATGCGCCACGCAATTCTGATTTACTACTAATCTGTTA
>JBAXAW010000078.1:0-8817 GCA_037142305.1 Actinomycetota bacterium | reverse complement strand
CGAACTGGCGCTTGTCTTCAAAGAGGGCGCCAGCGAACTGGCGCCCTCTCCCTGAAGGCATTTTTATTAATTAACTAGTTACCAGCTCCACCTTGTGCGCCAGTTGCGTCACGCCATGACGAGTAGAACTCGCTTGGTGCTGCGTAGTACTGCGAACTCGCAACAACACCAGTTGACTGGTTTCGTGCGTTGCAAGCAGCCTGTGTTCCGGCAAGAGTTTGTGTGTTATCAGCATCTGCAGCGTTTGAACGTGCGCGAATTTGGGCATATGCAGCACCGTTTGCCTGCAATAGTGTCCAAGTCGCAATTGATGCATTTTGTGTGTTCAAAGCCGGAGCCATAACGATTGGTGCAATGCTGCCAGCATTGAAGAACTTGCCTTCAACCGTGAATCGCGCAACCCAGCAAGTGCCGCTCGAAGACAGTGCTGTGGCAAAAAATGCTTGACAGCCAAGAAGTTCAGCGTTTGAGTTCCAGGTTTGCTTTGACGTAACGCTCACAGTTCGAGCACTTGTCGACGCAGTTGCTGCGGCGATCATGTCAACGTTTGGCTCAAGTTTCTGCAAGTCAGCAGCAAGTAGCGATGAATCGCCACATTGCGCACTACTTGCGTCTGAAAAGTCACCTTGGTTCTGATAGAGCTGCAACGCAGCATTCACTGCCAAGTTGATTGAATTCTGCGTTTCTTTATCGTATGCGTTGTTTCGTGAGCCTAAAAAGCTTGGCACCGCAACAGAGGCCAAAATACCCACAACAAGCATGGCAACAGCCAATTCTGTAAGGGTAAAACCACTTTCGCGTCCAACCAATTTGGACTTAATTTTGCTAATTAACTTACTCATATGCCTCCAGTTGTTTAAATATTTGTTACTAAAAAAGCTTTTCTAGCAACAAATTGCAAGCCGAATTGACTTACGAAACAAGAGTTGGCTGATTTTTTCAAATTTTGACAAGGATCTTCACCACTTTTAGAGATTGTTTTGAAACTTAGATCGTCATGTCTAGTTAGAGGTGGGGAATAGACTGGACGAATTATCGCGATATTTGCCGACACTCACTATTGTGAACTTGTCCTACGAACCGAGGCTTAAACGATGAGTCAAACTACTCAGACGTTCGTCGGCGCAGAAATTGACGGTACGACGCTTCGTATTGTTCGCCTTGAGGGTCGCACGGTTGTCTACTACGAGAAGTTTCGTCAGTTAAATAGTTCTGCCGTTGCGTCAATAATGCATCAAGGTAAATCAAAAAACAGTCGTGCTGTGCTTTCGTGGGGGTCATCGGGTGTGGCGATGCAGCGAGTTCAAGCCCCAGGTGTCGTTGCTCGAAAAATGCAGCCAGTTATTCGCGAATTAATCAATCGTCATCTTCCATCTGGAAGCGAACTTCCGGGTGCTGGTCTCGTTCAGTCGCGATTTGATGTTGCGCGAGCCACTGCAATGGTTGGTGCGATCACTTCTGAGACTGCACTAAACCTGCGCTACGAACTAGACAATTTAAATTGCGGATTAATTGTTGCGCCATTCACACTTAACCACGAAGGTTTATATTTGGCAGTTCGTGAGTCGTGCGCCGAAATGACACTCGTGCGCGGCGGGATACCAATTTCTTCTAGGCAACTTAATTGTGGTGGTGCATCACCGTGGCCACAAGGTGATAATTCAACACAAACTCAATCACTATTTTCGCCAGAAAACGTTGTTGCATTGCGCCGATATCTGGCAAGCCTGGCACGCGAAGTGCATCGAACGATTGAACTCTGGGAGCGAAACGGTGACACGTGTCCGCGTGACCTATGGACTTTTGGCTCTGGGGCAACACTGCCTCAACTGCCGGCATTTTTAGAAAATGTCGGGGTGACAGTTCTGCCGGCGCCAGTTAGTAGCAGCCTTGATGTTTCACAGATTCCAGAAGCTGAGAGACTTGCTGCGTACGGTTCGCTTGCTGCGGCAACTATGCAACTTGAATATCAACCATACGCCGAAGTATCAAAATATTTCAGTCGGCGCTTAAGTCGTCGTCTTGCAAAACGATCTCCGTCAAAAAGTCTGCAACCATTCGAAGGAGTAATCACCGGCGACGGCTCGCGAGGGTTTGCAAGTCCAGTATTTAGTGCTTCAAGAATTTCACAAGTGCCGCGTGGTTTGGCAGTTGGCTTATCGGTCGTTGTCGTTGCGGCACTGATAGCCACATTTGCTTGGGTCTCGGCCGGACGAACTGCAGCAAGTCTTGAGCGTGTAATCGCGACCGCGCAAAAAGAAGTTAAGTCAAGCAAGGCCGCAGCCGAACTCGCCGCCAGAAAACAGACAGCAGCGACACAGCTAAATTCGATTTCGCAATTCACGCCGCCGATTTGGTCGGCAGCCGTTGTTGCACTTTTGTCATCTCTACCTGCTGAGCCAATCGTTAACTCGGTTTCATTCAGAGTTGAAAATGGTCTTGTAAGTGCGCGATTTACTGTCAAGATTCCTGCAGAAATGCTTGACGAGTGGCAGCGCGCTCTTGCCACAAGTGGCGCATCGATTTCTATGACAGAGCTAGACGCATCTGAAAATGGGCCGGTTGAATACGCATTCGTGTTTCCGCTTGGTGTGCCATTCGTGCCTTTCGGTGACGCATGAGTCGTCAGAAAATTTTTATAAGTATCGGTGCAGTTGTTGTTGCGCTAATTTTCGTTGGCGTCTTTGGGCTAATTACTAACCGTCGCGATCATGTTGATCGGCTTAGAGAAACTGCCGATCAAGTGTTTCTTGAGTCGGCCGCGATTCGCGCCAAGTCAGCCAATATCGATCTCACAGGTGACCCGAATTTAAGTCTCCTCGCGCCTTCAACGCTGACGAGTGCAGACTTGGTCAGCGCAATTCGCAGAGAAGCCGAAGTTTTAACTCTTGGTGTTGTTGAAGCCAAAGCGCCTGCCGAAACGATGACTGTAGAAGCAGCGCTTACTGCTCTAAACATAGATCCAACTTCGTTAACAGAACTTTTTACAGTGGTTACGGCAGTGGTTGAAGTTACGGGTGATGTTCCACGGCTAATTCAGTTGATTGATAAAACTAGAGACGCACGCACTACTGGTCCGTTAATTGGTATTGCCAGTATCAAGTTTGAATTTGCCGGCAATCAAACAGTGGCAACTCTCGAATTAGTTGGCATCAGATTTAATGAACAGCAATTATCTGTAGCGCCGGGAACTACGTTGCCTTGACAACCACAACAAAAGAGTTTTTGCCAGAACTCCGAGAAGCAATTGCGCTTCTTAAAAAAGCAGTACCTGCAATCGCTGAAGATCTTCCGAGATATGAAGCGGCTGCAGAAGTAGGTTGGCTCAACGGCATCAGGCCCGTGCGAGCAATGATTGCAGCAGGTCTGCCAATCACAGATCTCGAACTCGCCATTTGGTCGTCAAAAGGTTTCGAATATTTAGCCCAGTTGCCAGGTTTAGTTCCGCCAGATTTAGTTGAGCGCATTCCACCACATGAAGCGCTAGATCTTGGTGCTTTTGCGGTTGGTCGTCGTGACAACACTGTTGTCATTGCAGTTTTAGACCCAACCAATTCGAAGGTGATGACAGAGCTTCGCGCTCGTTTCACAGATTATGAAGTCGGCTTCGTAGTTACAAATCGACCCGCACTGCAGGCTGCCGCAGAGCGACACGAAGACACTGATGTTGTCGATGAGTTGGCAGATGAAGAATCTCTAAGTCGTGCGAGCCAATTGCAAGAAGTTGAAAAGCGCCTTGCTGCAGAGGGCCGTGTTGCTGAACTCGCCGATGTAATGATCGAGCGAGCGATTATGTCGGGTGCTTCTGACATTCATATTGAGCCAGACGATAATCGCTGCGAAATTAGATTTCGTCTAGACGGAATCTTGACAGCGGCTGGTACTTATCCGATTGAATTTGGTCAGATACTTGTAAACCGAATCAAGATCATGTCGCAACTTGATGTTGGCGATAGGCGATCACCACAAGATGGTCGAGCATCGGCAACATTTGGTGGACACACAGTTGACTTGCGAGTTGTGACGATTCCATCTGCTTGGGGTGGCGAATCATGCGTTATTCGTTTATTAGATCAAACACGAGTTCAGACACGGCTTGCATCACTCGGCTTCAGTCGATCGGTTCGTGTGCAATTTGATAATTTATGCTCGCTTCAAGGCGGAGTGATTCTGGCAACCGGTCCGACTGGGTCTGGTAAAACGACGACGCTTTATAGCGCGCTAAGAAAACTTACAACGCCATTAGTTAAGACGATCACGGTTGAAGACCCAGTTGAATATCGATTGTCAGGAATGTTGCAAGTTCAAGTTAATCGCGCGGCAAATTTTGATTTCGGTGCTGCGCTACGAGCAGTTTTGCGTGCTGACCCTGATGTTTTACTAGTTGGAGAAATTCGAGATACAGAAACTGCAAAGACGGCGATGGGCGCTGCGCTAACTGGGCAAGTTGTCATGGCTTCGTTGCACGCATCGTCGGCGGCGACGGCACCATTACGACTAATCGATCTCGGCATCGAACCGTTTATGGTTTCGGCGGCAGTTCGCGGAGTAATTAATCAGCGATTATTGCGCCGACTTTGCCGACAATGTCGGACACCTTATGTGCCGCGTCGCTCGGTACTCGACGAAGCACAGTGGCCATTTGAGCGGCCAGAAAGATTGTGGGGGCCGCGAATTGGCGGTTGCGAAAACTGTTTTGATACTGGTTTCAAAGGTCGTGCAGTAGTTGCCGAAGTGATGAAAGTAACCGATGAATTGAGATCTGCAATTATCGCTCGGGCCGACCCGGCATTGATCGAAGTGATTGCAATTAACTCGGGCATGGTGCCGATTCGCCACGATGCGCTGCAACTTGCCCGTCAAGGTGCGACTTCGCTTGAAGAGGTTGCCCGAGTTCTTGGTGAAAACTAATTTATACTGTCTAATAATTAATGTCTCACACATACTTTTTTAAGGGTTCCGATCGACTCGAACGTAAACGCAAGGGTCAAATTGTCTCTGTTGATCGCGAATCTGCGAAGGCGAAGTTATATCGTCGCGGGGTTTATGTAAAGCGACTTAGGCGGCGGATATTTTTCGATATGTTCTCAAGAGATTTAGATTTCATTCATCCAAGATTGCCGCTAGAAGAAGTGCTTTGGATCTGCCGTAATCTTTCAAGTTTGTTGACCAGTGGCATCCGCCTTCCGGAGGCTTGCGAACTAATTACAGATCAACGACCAGGCAAGCGACCGGCACGAGTGATGACAAAAATTCGACTCGATCTCGAAGCAGGAATGGGCGTCGGCGATGCATTCGTTGCCCAACAGCATCGTCTCGGCAAAGTTCCGACTGCGATGATCAAAGCTGGAGAGGCAACAGGTTCACTAGTCGCAACATTTAAGGGCATCATTGATCTGTGCGATGCACAAATTAGATTGCGAAAAAATCTTAAGCGAGCAGTGCAATATCCGCTCGCAGTGATGTCAACAACAATTACGGTTTTGCTGGCAATGGTTTTCTTTGTGGTGCCACGCTTCGTTGACATGTATTCGCAACTAAACGCTCCGTTGCCTGCATTAACTCAGTTTGTAGTGAATCTGAGTATCACGCTCACGCGGCAAGCCTGGGCGTTTCCCACTATTTTGGGCTTGTTGATTGTGCTGATGTTTCTTCTTCGAAAGATTCCAACTGGGCGAATTATCACAGATAACTTATTTCTAAAGGTTCCTCGACTTGGCGCTCTAATTCATCGGTCAATTACCACTCGCAGTTCGGCAACGTTGAGCGCTTTACTCACAGCGAAAGTTTCAATGCTTGATTCTCTAGAAATGACTGGTGAAGCAAGTGGCAATGTGGTATTTCAAGAAGCATTTCAGGGCATCCAAAATTTAATTGCACAAGGCGAGTCTGTTACCGACTCATTTTCGAGTATCGACGAGTTGCCATTAGTGTTTCGCGATCTGGCAGCAGTCGGTGATGCCTCTGGAGACCTCGCCGGTGTTCTTGGGCGGTATGCGGCTGATACTGAAGAAGATCTCAAGCGTGACGGTGAAGATTTCGCAAAGGCAATTGAGCCTTATTTGATTTTGGGTCTTGGTGTGATCGTAGGTACAGCAGTAATTGCGCTGTACCTACCTATCTTCCAACTCGTAACGATTGTTGGCTAGTTAAAAACCTAGGTAAGTACTTTTCTTCTCGAGGCTCCAAAATGATGGGATCGAGTTGATCTTCCCGCGCCATGCACCTCGTAATAGGAGATGCAAGGTGTATGCCTTTCCGAGCGGGCTCACTGCAGCTTCAGTGTGGGCATGATAGTGATAGCCGATGCCGTCATGATCATGACCGCCGTATTCGTCAAGTGCAACCGAGTATCCGATCATCGAACTATTCGTCGCGAGATATTTTCCGAATAAGGCAACACCGTCTAAACCGAATCCGAGTAATGGTGGATGGGTTTTGCCGGTGTAATCATCTGAGTTGTAAAGACTTAGCCCATTGCTTAATGCGCTGAACCCATCTGCGTGATAGTGCAAGCCCATGCCTTGACCTACGTGAACGCCGATACTGCAGATTTCTGCGGCAGGTTGTGATTGGTTAACTGTATTGTTCATCGCCGGGTAGATATCTACGCCGTCAAATGCGATTCCATTTGTGCTTGTGCTGGCGTAATTGAATGTGTTTGGCGCAGCAGAGCTCTTACCGTCAGAAAGCAACGACTTGACAAACGTGTTTTCGGTAAGGCTTGAGACTAAACCGTAATCACGCAATGGAATCTTGGTGATTGCCAACTGCAATACTGCATCTCTCGTGACTTTGCTCGATCCATAGCCTCCTCCGCTTGTGCCGTCACCAGGTGGTCTACGAATATCGTTGAGATTGCTTGGCTTGTCAGTTATCGAATAACTAGCCATGACCATAAACGGATGATATGTACCCGAAGAGTCTTTTTCGTTCGTGAAATATACAAACGGCGTTGTCTGTTGGCCGAGAGTACCATTTGCAATACTGCTACTTTGCAGAGTAACGCCGAGTGCGCCGTCACGGAAATTTTTGTACAACAAAGTGTCGTAACGCAATTTGCCACCCTGAGCCTCAACCAAGGTTTTGATCTCGGCAATTTTTGCATCTGCGACAGCTTTAGTTGCAGAACTCAAGCCAACAACTGAAATCTGAGGCTTATAAGTAGCAGTAATGTCTCTCAATACGCCGTTACTGCTTTCATAACTTGAGGTCGACTCGTTTTTGACACCTGCAAGCGAAACTCGTTCGTTGCTAACAAATGCAACACCATCTGGGTTGAAATCAGTTGGCATGTCGTAGTTGATTGGCGAGCTAAACAAATGTAATTGCGTCGCGTCACTAGTTGAAGGCACAAGCGAGAACGATCCATTGCTAAGTTTTACGTAATAGTTCGCTGCGCTAAAACTTGAGTCGAGTGAGTGCGTATACGTTGAAGTGCTTAACGAATATCGTTTTTTCGCCTGCAAAAGTTTTGTCGCGTTGTCATAACTAAAAGAGATGAAACCTGTTGAGGCTGTTGTGAAACCCCAGTTGATTTTGAAAACTAATTTGTTTGCGCTTGCTGGTTCAAAATCAAGCGAGTAAATGTTATGTAAAACTGAGTCGATTCTGAATTGTGAAGTATCGGTGGTGTCAGGGGCTGCGGTAAAAATACCTTTCAGATATGACTCAAATGTCTGCGCAGTCAAAGGTGCTGCTGGCGCTGCATATGAAGAAGCCGAATCAATAGTCAAATAGTTTGCAGCGAGCGCGCCAGAACTGTTGTCGCCAATCATAAATTTGGTTCGATTTGAAACGGCAGATAAAGAACTCAGAGTTTTGCCTGGGAGTGATCGCTTTAGAATTACTGACATTGGCGCAGGCGTGTAGTAAATCGGACTATTACTAGAGGTTGCTACAGTTGCAATAGTTGTAACTGTTGAGCCAACTGTTGCAGAAGTATTCGTAGCGCCTGAGCCACCAATTGATAGTGCCTTGGTTGCGGCGATTGCCTTAAAGCTTCCTTTTTTTGCAATCTTTAGAGTCACGATGCAAGTACCAGAGGCCATCGTCGTGACCTGCGTTTTTGCTTTATCTATCGAGCAGTCGCCCTTGACAGCCCAAGTTTTTTTGCCATTTGAATTTGAGTTTGCAAGTTCATTTACAGAAATTACGGAAGACGGTGGCAGTGAGGTCTCTCGCCACTTAATATCGGTGGCTGGCGCCGCAAGAGCACCTGAGAAAGTTGCAGTCGCAACGAGAATTGAGAATAGAACTACAAAAGCAGGTTTTTTGAACATCCGCTGAGCGTATTAACGCAACAGTAACAAACTACACAATTAATACTAAAACTTAAAAATGTTTAGTAGATAAGTTTTGTTAGCGCTTTTTAGCTGCAGCGCCTTTTTGCTCAACAACAGGCTTGCGCACTGTGATGATCTTTGGTGGTGAAGCGACTCCAAGAGCGATGTCTTTGAATCCTTTAAGCGCAGTAATTTTTGCAACAGTCTTTGCCTTCACTTGAACTTGCTCACCAGTTGCTGGGTTACGAGCCATGCGCGCTGGTCGCGATTTCTTGGCGAACTTTGCGAAGCCAGAAATATTAACGACATCACCACTGGCAACAGTTGCCAAGATTACGTCAATTGTGCCTTCGACAACAGCAGTTGCTGTTTTTTTGTCGACGTCGGCGTGGATGGCTACTGCTTGGATGAGGTCACGTTTTTTCATATGCCAAGATATTACGCACAAACTTAGAACAGGTGGGTGATAGGCAACCCATATTTCATAAGGCTTTTGTAGATTCTGTTTTCGGGACTGCAAATTTCATGTACT
>JBAXAW010000077.1:0-9533 GCA_037142305.1 Actinomycetota bacterium | reverse complement strand
ACGCCAAACGCTCAAACTACTCTTGCGCCGACGACATTGTCAGTTTCTGTAACAGTTGACACGACGCCGCCGACATTGACTTTTGCGAGTTCTGCATCAACTGCCAGCAATCAGGCGATCACTTTCACCGTTACCGGTAATGAAGCAATTGACTGCACTACGTTGTCAACTGCCTCTGGTACTGACTTTACGTTCACAAACATTTCGGCGATCACTGGAATCGTGCAGACCAGCTCCACAGTTTGTACCATCACGGCGACTTCAACTGCAACCAACGGAGGCGCTGCGGTTACATCAACTTTGACTCGGGCCAGCAGTTTTTCAATGACCGACACGGCCGGCAATGCTCAAACGCTGTTACCGGGTTCGCCGCAGTCAATCACCGTGACGGCTGTTGATACGACGCCACCGACTGTAACTTTGGCTCGCTCGGCCGCAACAGCAGTTGTCGGCTCACCAACTTTCACTGTGACTGGTAATGAGCAGATCAACTGCGCAACTTTATCTACGACCAACGGCACTGATTTTACGTTCTCGAACATCACTTCAATTGCGATTGTTCAAACGAATACCACAACTTGTACAATCACAGCAACCACAACAGCAACCGCTGGTGGCGCGACAGTGAATGCAAGTTTGACCGCAGCGGCCTCATTTTCAATGACTGATACGGCAACGACGCCCAATGCTCAGACGACTTTGACGATTACGACACCCGGGACGACGAACTTCATTGCCGTTACTGTCCCAACACCAACTATTGGCGCAGCAGGAATTTCAGGTGGTACATCGGTTGTGTTTTATGTTGCGACGACTCCGTTTGCGTCGCCAGGCTCAGCATGCACCCCAACTTGCAGGTATTTAGAGTGGGAGAACGTAAGTGGAGTTGCCCAAGACTGGTGCAGCGTTTCGACATCCGTTGCGGGCACAGGCACAGGCATTGGCGCAGGCGCAAACAATACTGCGTTAATGAGAGCGGCGTGCAACAACAGTTTGAACTTACTCAGCCTTTTAGGTTCTGACACCAATTGGTTTATTCCTTCACGAGACGAGTTGAACGAACTTTTCAGAAACCGTGCATCAGTTGGGTGGCCATCAGGCACGGCTGGAGAATATTTCACTTCTTCTCAAGTTGACGCTTCACCGACCGCGGCTCCGCCTGGACCTGCAGCTTCGTGGGCTGGCGGAACAGACGGGACAAGCCAGGCTTATACAAATAGGGCTTGGAGACAATGGTTCGACAGTGGTCAAATGAGCTGGGACCGTACCAAGACTCAACCAGCAGGTCTAGTGAGAATTAGAGCCTACTAATAAGCACGAATTCAAATCAGAACTATAAGTACGGTCTGATTTAGCGCACTAATTTAGCGGTCTGGTGTCACATTTTCTTGTGGTTCTAGCCGTTTGGTTGAACCGTTAGACTGTTCTGATCATGACCCGCAGCGCCATTGGGCGTTTTCGTAGGACGGTGTCACCTCTAATTGGTGCCATCTGTTGCATTTCACTGGTTACGGGGTTGGCGCCTGCCTCAGCCCACGCGGCTGGTTTTGGTGCGCCGAAAGCCAGGTTGCCCCAGACTTCCGATGATAAACAGCGTGAAGTCAATGCAATCCTTGACGAATTAGACCGACTTGCCGAAGCAATGGATAATTTGGCCGAAGATTATGCGGGTGCAGTTAATGACGGCCTAGAGCTTGATAAAGAAATCGCAGCCACCGAGGGCCGAATCAAAGCCAAAGAAGTTGAACTTGGGACGATGCAGGCGCAGTTGCAAAGTGTCGCGTTAAAAACCTTCGTCGGCAGTTCAGTTTCGAATAGTTTGGCCAGCATTCTGAGCTCAACTGGCACTTTGTCTGACGCAGTGCGTAAATCGTATTTAACTTCGGTTGCACTTAACACTGGTGTCAGCGGACTCGACGCACTGCAAGGCGTGATCGAAGATATCGCCCGCGAACGCAAGCAACTTGAAAGCCAACGCACTCGCTCTGGTGGCATCGCCGATTATGCAAAAAAACGTTTAGCCGCGGCTAAGGCGAGCGAAAATGCATACACAGCGCGAGAACAAGAAGCCTTGCGAGACCTAGGCGATTTGTTGCGTGGCGAACAAAGCAAGCGCGCGGCAGCAGCACTTGAAGAAGCAGCGCGAATTGCTGCATCGTTTTCAAAGATAAAAATCTCGAATGTTCCTGCGCCGTCGTCGTCGGCTGGTATTGCAGTTAAAGCAGCGTTGTCTCAACTTGGTGTGCGGTATCAATACGGTGCTCTCTCGCCCGGTGATGCGTTTGATTGTTCTGGATTGATGGCATATGCATGGAGTAAAGCCGGCGTGAGTATTCCGCGCTCGTCGCGCTCGCAGTATGACGGGTTAACGCGTGTTCCAACTTCTTCGGCGCAGCCGGGCGACTTGATTTTTACGCACAACCCAGTCAGTCACGTCGCAATGTATCTCGGCGGCGGACAAGCAGTTGCGTCACCACGAACTGGCGATGTTGTAAAAGTTTATGCAGTTAGTTGGGGAAGCGTGACTGGCGTCGGCCGGCCCAAGTAATAATAAATAATGTTCGGCTGGTCACGTTCTGAATTTTCTGCGGGCGAAATCACCCGCGAAATATTTCGCAAAGGATCTGGGCCTGGCGTAATTATCGTTCATGAAATACCTGGGATTACACCAGCAGTTGAAAAATTTGCCAACGAAGTTGTTGACGCTGGGTTCACCGTTGTGATGCCTTTGCTTGTTGGTACAACTGGCGCGGCACCGAGTAGTAAATATATTGCTTCGTCGATGTTGAAAGTTTGTATCTCACGAGAGTTCACGACTTTGGCGCTAAACAAAACTTCGCCCGTTGTATTTTGGTTGCGAGCGCTAGCCAAACAACTTCACAACGAACTTGGTGGCAAAGGCGTTGGCGCAATCGGTATGTGTTTTAGTGGTGGTTTTGCTCTCGGGATGATGGTTGATGACATCGTTGTCGCGCCAGTGCTCTCGCAACCGTCACTGCCGTTTGCGGTTGGTGGCAAGCGCTCAGCTGATTTGGGTCTTTCACCACAAGACGCAACGCGAGTTGCACAACGCGCCAGCGAGGGCTGCCAAGTACTCGGTCTGCGCTTTACTGGAGACAAACTTGTCGGCACGCGGTTTGCTGAACTTCGCAAATTGCTTTGTGACGCATTTATTGCTGTTGAGTTTGAATCAACAAAAAAATCAGATCATTCAGTGCTCACTGAGCAACGTCAAGAACTTGGCGTTCAACGTGTAATCGAGTTTTTGAAACTAAAACTTTTTTAAAACTCGCACTTTAAATTTTGGGTCTTTGAAAGTCTTCAATGCCGCAACTGAGTTGCTGTGATTCATAACTAGATGATGCGCTAGTCGCCCTTTCGCTGCTTTGGCGTCGTGCCCGCCTGCTGTGCCTGACTTTGTTGCCAGGTCAATTCTGAAATATTCGCTGAGAAGTTTTTCGTTTGGCACGAACGCGGCCGAATGTTCTTGAGGTAACAAATCAATAACCACGGCGCCCGCACAGTATTTATTTAGTGTGAGCGAAATTGTTTCGCGCCACCAAGTTGAAAGTTTGCCCATTGGTGCAAGTGACGCACCAATTTTGAGGCGATAGTCGGGTACTGCATCGCCAGCACAAACCAAGCCGAGCAACCCAGAAACAACAATGATGTTTGCGTCTGCAAATTTTTGTTGTGCGCTCGGTAACGACGCAAGATCTAAGTGATCCCAGACGACGCCGGTGTATCGCTCACGAGCGGGCAAAGTTTTTGCTCCGCGCAACGTCAGATTGGCCTGTTGTGCTCGCAACAGATGTGTGCCAGACACGCCGAGTAGTTTTTGTGAGCCACCGTTTTGAATCCGTAGGGCAGAAATAATTTCGGCGCGTTGTTTTGCTAGTGACTTACCAAATTTGCCGTCTGCCTCTTTAAATTTCGTGCTGGTTGTGCCAGAAATAGCTTTGCCTTCGGAGGGCGGTAACAAAATAAATAGTTTTTTGTTACTAGTCACGACACACGATTCTGCTTGAATAAGCGGCGCAATAAGCGCATACCCTGCCTCTAGTCTGCAGGGGTAGTGAGTGAGCAAAAACCCAACATTTCTCTAGACATCGCGTCGTTGAACCCAGACCAACAAGACGCCGTGCTGCACCCGAGTGGGCCGTTATTGGTGATTGCAGGTGCTGGCTCGGGCAAAACTCGGGTGTTAACGCACCGCGTGGCGCATCTGATCAGCCAGGGCACGCACCCGATGCGAATCTTGGCGATCACGTTTACCAACAAAGCAGCCGGTGAGATGCGCGAGCGTGTCGAAGCACTTGTCGGCAAAGTTGCTGAACGCATGTGGGTCAGCACTTTTCACGCTGCGTGTGTGCGAATTTTGCGAATGCAGGCTGAGCAGATTGGGTTTCCAAAGACTTTTTCAATTTACGATCAATCAGATTCGAAAAGACTAATCGGTTATGTAATTCGCGACCTTGGGCTTGATGCAAAGCGATTTCCGGCGCGCGGTGTGCAGGCGCGAATAAGTTTATGGAAAAACGAATTGATGTCGCCCTATGATGCTGCCACGCAAGCCGAAAATGTATTCGATACAAAATACGCCGAGGTTTATCGCGAATACCAAAATCGTTTAATGCGGGCTGGCGCAATGGATTTTGATGATTTGTTGTTCAACACGGTGCAGTTGTTTCGTCAGCACAAAGATGTTCTGGCGCAATATCAACAACGGTTCGAACATATTTTGATTGACGAATATCAAGATACGAACATGGCGCAAAATGAAATCGTGCTCAAGCTTGCTGCTGCTGAGGATGCCAGCGCTCAACACAACGTCTGCGTTGTGGGTGACACAGACCAATCTGTTTATCGCTTTCGTGGTGCAGACTTTAGAAATATCTTGCAATTTGAAACGGCGTTTCCTGAAGTCACTGTTGTCGTGTTGGCACAAAATTATCGCAGCACGCAGACGATTTTAGATGCTGCTAACGCAGTGATCACCAATAACGCAGAGCGTAAACCCAAAGAACTCTGGACAGAACTTGGCAAGGGCGATCGCGTCGTGCGTTTTTACGCCGACGATGAATATCACGAAGCCAACTGGGCTGTTTCGCAACTTAAACAAATGCATGAGTCTGACGCGCGCCAGTGGCGTGAGATGGCTGTGTTCTATCGAACCAATGCACAGAGCCGCGTGCTTGAAGAGAGTTTCATGCAGTCTGGTGTGCCGTACAAAGTTATTGGCGGCACGCGGTTCTATGACCGACGCGAAGTCAAAGATGCGCTCGCATATATTCGTTGTGCGGCGAACCCGCTTGACGAAGTCAGTTTGAAGCGCGTTTTAAACGTACCTAAGCGCGGTATTGGCGACACAACAGTTGACCGCATTGATGCTTTCGCCGCAAGTCAACAAATTTCTTTTGCATTGGCGTTGCGTCGTGCAACTGAAGCCGGTGTTGGTGGTGCTGGCGCAAAAGGCATCGCTGCGTTTGTTGCGTTAATCGATGATCTCGAATCGCGTCTTGGTCAAGGGCCTGGTCCTGTATTGCGTCACGCGCTCGAAGTAAGTGGATATTTTAAAGAACTTGAAGCCGAAGACACAGTTGAGTCTGCAGGTCGGCACGAAAACTTATCTGAACTTATTGGTAGTGCCAGTGAGTTCACACAAGTTGACGAATTTTTAGAACAAGTTGCACTCGTCGCTGACACTGATCAAATTGATTCTGACAATCATGTGACTTTGATGACGTTGCACGCTGCGAAAGGTCTTGAGTTTCCCGTTGTATTCATTGTTGGTTTAGAAGAAGGAATATTCCCTCATAGTCGTGCTTTGACAGATCAAGACGAACTTGAAGAAGAGCGTCGTTTGGCTTATGTCGGCATCACTCGCGCAAAAGAAAAATTGTTTTTGTCGCACGCGTGGAGTCGCAATTTGTATGGCTCAAAGCAATACAACCCACCGTCGCGGTTTCTAGATGAGATACCAAGTGAGTTGTTGCAACGCGAAGGCAGTATTGACTCTGGTGCCGATGAAGGTCGGGGCGGTTTTCGTCCGAACGCAGATCAAAGTACTGGCCAAAAAATTGAATGGACACGAGCGACGATTCCGAAATATCGTCGCGACAGCGGTACGGCACAAGATATGGTCGGTGCAAATGCGGGTCTAAAAGTAGGTGACGATGTTGAACACCCATCATTTGGTGAAGGTGTGATTATCAACATTCGTGGTTCTGGTGAGACAACAGAAGCAGCAATTGAATTTGCCAAACACGGTACAAAACATCTGGCTTTGGCTTGGGCGCCATTGAAAAAAATTAACTAGCTAACTAATTAATTAACTAGCCGGCGCGCAAATCAATTAATAGTGTTTTAAGATTTTCGACAATTGGTCGCACATCGAGGGGAAGTTTCAGTTGTTCAACTGCAAGCGTTCGACCTTCGCAGTCTTTGAAGTTGCGAGACTTTTTAAGATGCTCAACTAAGCAGGTCTCAGTGCGGTCTGCAGGGTAGGCATAGTAAACCTGCCAGCCCTTTGCTGGGTTAGTGCCTGTGTGGTCAATCACGATCGAACGCTTGCCAGTTGCGTCGCGCAAGTCTGGATACAAAATTGGGCCGTCTTGAGTGATGCTTTTGGCGACATCTTTTACTTCCCCAATTTCAAAAGTCTGCGGAATCGTCTGGGGTCGACTCTGACGATTCTTAGTCGAAGTATTTGCCAAAATCCACGTCACTCCAAAAAGCAATGCGAAACCTGCGATACCGCCAACAATTGGCATGATCGCTCGTGAAATTGGCGATGTGAATTCGACTCGGCGCATGTCGTAAGGTTAATAAGTCGTGAAACGAAATTATCGAGTCGTAGTCGCAAAACCTGGCCTAGATGGTCATGATCGGGGAGCCAAAACAATCACCCGCGCCCTGCGTGATCACGGATTTGAGGTCATTTATACGGGTTTGCACCAAACCCCCGAACAGATTTCTGAAACAGTGCTGCAAGAAGATGCTGATGCAATTGGTTTGTCGCTTCTTTCAGGGGCTCATTTGACTTTGTTTCCTCGTGTGATGGAAGAATTGCGAACTCGAAAACTCGGCGAGGTTTTAATTTTTGGCGGCGGGGTTATTCCACTTGAAGACATCGTCACGCTCAAACAACAGGGTGTTGGTGAAATTTTCGGACCAGGTTCGTCGCTTAACGAAATCGCAAAATGGCTAGAGATTGCACTTGACGCGCGCGAAAAATAAAGTTTCATAACACAAGTAAAATATAAAAAGGAAGTTAAGTGGATTTATTTGAGTATCAAGGCAAGCAATATTTCGCGCGCTACGACATTGCTGTATCTGCTGGTGGTGTTGCATTAACTGTTGATGAGGCAGTGAATCAGGCCGAATTGGCGCAATACCCTGTTGTGATTAAAGCTCAAGTGCAAGTCGGTGGCCGCGGCAAAGCCGGTGGAATCAAACTCGCGAACAACGCTGAAGAGGTTCGCACGCATGCGACGAATATCTTGGGCATGGATATCAAAGGTCATGTTGTAAAACGCGTTTGGGTTGAACACGCATCAGACATCGCTGAAGAATATTACGCATCGTTCACACTCGACCGCTCTGCCAAACGACATCTGTTGATGCTCTCGGCACAAGGTGGAGTTGAGATTGAGCAAGTTGCGGTCACCGACCCAACTGCGATCGTCAAGTTATATGTCAACCCAATTGAAGGCTTGAGTCTTGAAACTGCTCGACGCGCTGTTGTTGACGCGCGAATTTCACAAAAAGCAATCGACGGTGTTGCAGCAATGCTCGTCAAACTTTATGAGTGCTTCACTAAAGGTGATTGCGATTTGGCTGAAATTAATCCACTGATTTTAAAACCGAACGGCGAAGTGCATGCACTTGACGCCAAAGTGACGCTTGACGATAACGCAGCATTTCGACACCCAGAGTGGGATGAATATCGCGCGACTGAAGAGCTTGACGAGCGCGAAAAACTTGCCCGCGAAAAAAATCTGCAATACATCGGACTTGACGGCACAGTTGGCATCATCGCTAACGGCGCCGGTTTAGCAATGAGCACGCTTGATGTTGTGAATCAAGTCGGCGGTAAGGCCGCCAACTTTTTAGATATTGGTGGCGGCGCGAACGCCGAACTTATGACCGCGGCGCTTGAAGTGATCAACTCAGACACGAAAGTGAAGAGTATTTTTATTAATATTTTTGGTGGAATTACACGCGGTGATGAAGTTGCCAAAGGCATTGTCGAAGCGATGAAGCGTGTCAAATTGCGCGCACCGATTGTGATTCGACTTGACGGCACTAATGCCATCGAAGGTCGTGCGATCATTGCGAATGCAGGCATTGACGAGTCACAGTTAATGTCGCGTTCAACAATGCTTGAGGCTGCTCGCGTTGCCGTCGATCTCGCAGGAAAGAATTAACAACATGGCAATATTTGTAAACGAAAATACAAAAGTTCTTGTGCAGGGCTTAACTGGTGGCCAAGGGCGGTTTCATGGGTTACGTAATCGCGACTATGGCACGCAAGTTGTTGCTGGTGTAACACCCGGTAAAGCCGGTCAAGACGTTGAAGGTATCCCCGTATACGACAGCGTTGAAGCTGCGGTTATTGCAACTGGGGCAACCGCATCGTTTATTGCCGTGCCGCCGAAGGCAGCGCCCGCAGCAATTCTTGAGGCTGCTCGCGCCGGAATCAGTTTTATTGTTTGCATAACTGAAGGTGTACCCGCGCAAGATGAAGCGCGAGTGTTTGCAAACCTGCAACGCGATTTTCCAAAGACGCGGTTGCTTGGGCCGAACTGCCCTGGCATTATTAGCCCCGGCAAATGCAACATCGGTATCACCGCTGGCGAGATTGCAGCATTGCCAACTAAGAACGGACCAAACGTCGGCATCGTTTCGCGTTCGGGCACACTCACGTATCAAGCGCTTTACGAGCTCAAGCAATTAAATATTGGAGTATCAACTTGCGTTGGTATCGGCGGCGACCCGGTGCCTGGCACTTCGTTCGTTGATTGTCTTGCCGAGTTTCAAGCAGATCCCGAAACGCATGCGATCATCATGATCGGTGAAATCGGTGGCACAGCCGAAGAAGAAGCCGCCGAGTTCATCACAAATCATGTGACGAAACCGATGAGTGCATATATCGCTGGTGTCACAGCACCTGCTGGTAAAAAAATGGGTCATGCTGGGGCGATTGTTTCGGGTGGCAAAGGCACCGCGCAAGGCAAGATGGATGCGCTCAGAAGTGCTGGTGTGATGATCGGGTTGAATCCAACTGAGGCTTGTGACTTAATGTCACAAATCGTCGCAGGGTTCTAGATTTCAGATTTGCTGTCGGGTGACCGTCTAGAATTTGTGGTCGCCGAGTAGCGACAAGTACCGAAAGTATCAACGGATAATGAATCAACGACCTCAACTCCTTTCATACATTCCATCTTTAGATGGCATTCGCGCGCTTTCGGTGCTGGCTGTAATCGTCTATCACGCCAACAAACTTTGGTTGCCCGGCGGCTTTCTCGGTG
>JBAXAW010000076.1:0-9586 GCA_037142305.1 Actinomycetota bacterium | reverse complement strand
CCTGCGGGTGTTAGTAGTGTTCAGGCGTGCCAGTTCTTGAAGAATTTGGGGCAGATGCCCTGCGCAATACCGTGATCGCGTTTCGCGACACGATGAAGCGCCACGCGAGCGGCATAAACCGCCTCAATGTTTATCCAGTACCAGACGGCGATACGGGCACAAACATGGCACGCACTCTTGATGCTGTAGTCACCGAACTTGAAGGCGCATCACCAGGATTAGAAACGACTTGTGAAGCAATCAGCCATGGTTCGTTAATGGGCGCGCGGGGTAATAGCGGAGTAATCCTCAGTCAGATTTTGCGTGGACTGTCTGCAACTTTAAAAACCGCTCAAACTACTGGTGCCCAGCGAGTCGCCGAAGCGCTCAAGGCCGCCTCGGCTGCTGCTTACGAAGCAGTTTTGAAACCAATCGAAGGAACGATTTTGACGGTTGTTCGCGAAACCGCCGAAGCGGCAACAAAAGCCGCCAATGAAGGTGCATCTCTAGTCGTGATGTTGCGAGATGCGCGCAATGCCGGGCGCAAAGCACTTGACAATACTCCTGAGTTATTGCCGGTGCTCAAAGACGCCGGAGTTGTAGATGCAGGCGGTGCCGGCTTTTTATTGTTCATGGATTCGGCCCTGCACGTCGTTGATGGCGAACCACTGCCCGAACCAATTTATGAAGATGGCCCAAGTGCAGATCAACTTGAAAAAGTTGCACTGCGAACCGCAACCGACGGTTCAGTTGATGTCAGTGAGTTGCGCTACGAAGTTATGTTTTTGTTAGATCTTGATGACACCAATTTAAAGAAATTCAAAAATGCTTGGGGAGAGATTGGTGATTCGATTGTCGTAGTCGGTGGCGACGGACTATATAACTGTCATATTCATACCAACGACATTGGCGCTGCTGTCGAAGCGCCACTAATTGTTGGTGGTCGTCCTTCGAAAATTCGAATAACTGATTTGTTTGAAGAAATGGCAGAGGAGCACGCGAAGCGTGAAGAAAGTCTCGGCGCTCCTGTTGAAGTTTTGGGTGGTTCGCGTTCGGCTGGACGCGCTGGTTCACGCCAAGCTGCGTTACCACCAGTTACTTGTGCGGTAGTCGCAGTTGCAAGTGGAGAAGGTCTTGCAGAATTATTTGGACAAATGGGCGTGCATGGTGTTGTGACCGGTGGGCAGACGATGAATCCATCTACTCAGGAGTTGTTAGATGCTGTTGAGCATATGAACGCCACACAAGTCGTGATTTTGCCGAATAATAAAAACATTATTCCTGTGGCAAATAAAATAAACGACCTGACCAAGAAAGATGTTCGCGTGGTGCCGACATGTTCGATGCCGGAAGCACTCGCAGCGCTCGTTGCCTATGACCCAGAGGCATCAGCTGAGCACAACGGATCTCAAATGTCTCGCGCCGCAAGTTCGGTTGCTACGGGCGAAGTTACTCAAGCCGTGCGAGACACAAACAGTGATGCAGGTCAAGTTAAAGCTGGTGACTTTATTGGTCTTGTGCGAGGAGACGGTGTTGTCGCTGTCGCTAAAGACCTAGAGACCGTTTGTCGCGATTTGCTATCAAAGTTAATTACGCCGGGTCGCGAGTTATTGACAATTATTTCGGGTGACGGAGCAACTTCTCAAAGTACTGAATCACTTGTTGCTCATGTCGCGTCTGTCCATCCGCAGATTACATGTGAAGTTCATGTCGGTGGTCAGCCTTTGTATCCATATCTCTTTGGTGTCGAGTAAAAAGAGTCCCGCATGACGGGCAAAATCACTCTTAGTGACCTAGCCGACATAGATGTCGAAGTACTCAAAGGCGTCGGAGAGAAACGAAAAGAATCTCTAGCCGAATACGGCATCACGAACGTTCTTGAGTTGCTAATGAACTACCCTCGCAAGTGGGTTGATCGCACCAATGAAGCCCGTGTTAGTGATCTCGTTGTTGGTCAAGAAGCATTAGTGATCGTTGAAGTTCGCAAAGTTTCGAAATTTACAACAAAGAATCGACGCACAGTGGTGACGATTCAGGTCGGTGACGAATCGGGTCGGCTTACGGCAGTGTTCTTCAATCAACCTTGGCGAGAACGGCAACTTAAGGTCGGCACACAAATTTCGATGTTCGGAAAGCCAGACCTGTTTCGCGGGGTATTGCAGATGAGTAATCCGCTAGTTGATCTAATCGGCGACCGCACTGGACGAATAGTGCCGATTTATCCGCAGAGTGAGAAGACTCAAGTGTCAACATGGGAACTCGCAACTTGGGTCGAGAATGCTCTTGAGCGCTGTCGCGAGCGCGGTATCTCAGACCCGGTGCCAGCTAATTTGATCAACAAGCTTGAACTTGTAGATCGAACAGCTGCATTGTGGGCAATTCATTTTCCTGAGACCATGTTGGCGAAACAAAATGCACGACGCAGACTTGCGTTTGATGAACTTCTGCGTGTTCAAGTTGTATTGGTCGGTCGTAAGCGTGCGTTTGAACTTGACAACACAGGTATTCGTCATGTTGTAAACGGCAAACTGCAAAAGCGATTCGTCGCGGCGATTCCGTTTGCTCTAACTAGCGCCCAGCAACGTGTGATTGCAGAAGTAGATAATGATCTTGCGTCGCCACACCCGATGCATCGGCTACTACAAGGTGATGTCGGCAGTGGCAAAACTGTCGTGGCGGTTTCGGCAATGCTGGCAGCAGTACAGGGCGGACACCAAGGTGCGCTGATGGCGCCGACAGAAGTTTTGGCAGAACAGCATTTCAATGGTGTAAGAAAACTTCTTGAAGGACTACTCGTACCCGACGCTAATAATTTGTTTGGTGATCGACAATTACGCGTCGAACTACTAACAAGTCGTGTGACCAGTGAGCGTCGCCGAGAGTTGCTAGGCGATTTGGCAAACGGTGGAGTAGATATTTTGATTGGCACGCACGCACTAATACAAGAGGGCGTCGAATTCGCGTCACTGGGCGTGGCAGTGATTGACGAGCAACATCGGTTTGGTGTCGAGCAACGAGCAGCACTGCGCAGTAAAGGCGAGAATTCAGAAACGTCTGTTCGCGAGAAAACAACGACAACTCCTGATGTTTTGGTTATGACCGCAACGCCGATTCCGCGTACCGCAGCCATGACCGTTTATGGCGATCTTGATGTCAGCGTGCTTGATGAAATGCCACCAGGTCGAACACCAATCAAAACTTTCTGGATCGCTGGCAAAAAGTCTGAAGCCAAAATGTGGAGTGAAGTGCGCGATGCAATTGCACAGGGTCAGCAGGCGTTCGTCGTTTGCCCACTCATTGAAGAAAGTGAAAAATTAGAGGTGGCATCGGCTCAAGATACTTTCAAATTACTCGGCAGGATTGAATTGAAAGGTTTGAAACTTGGGTTGTTGCACGGCCGACTCTCGTCAAATGAAAAAGATGAGACAATGACAAAGTTTCGTGAACGCAAACTTGATGTGCTCGTTGCGACAACTGTTATTGAAGTCGGTGTTGATGTGCCAAATGCAACTTGTATGGTCGTGCTTGATGCCGATCGCTTCGGTATTGCGCAGTTGCACCAATTGCGTGGTCGTGTCGGTCGTGGTGCTATTGCGTCTCGTTGTTGGCTCGTGACTAGTAACGAAGAAATTTGTTCACCCCGAGTTGACGCTCTGGTTGAGTCAACCGATGGCTTCTACTTAGCAGAAGTAGATCTCGAACTGCGCGGCGAAGGCACGATCATGAATACGGCACAAAAAGGTCGAAGTGACTTGAAGCTTGCCTCGTTGCGCAACGACCGCGACTTAATTGAACTTGCACGTGCGACTGCGTTTGAAATTATTGATGCCGACCCAACTTTGAAAAGTCATAACGAAATTCGTGACGAGATAGATCTGTTGCTGACTCCAGATGAAGAAGAGTTTCTTTTCAAAAACTAGTTTCAGTCGAAAGTTTTTATTCTCCTAGTGGTGCGAGCACCAAATCCCAACGGTCGAGACAGTCGCTGCATCGATACGCGACGATTTCACCGACCTCCCACAATCCGTCCTCGGGTGGATGAGACAATAAGTGCGCGGTACCTCCGCAATCAACACAAATAATTGATTCGGTTGGTGGCTCGGCAGGGCCAAAATCCATAAGGTAAGTAAACCACTTTTCTTCGGTGCTTTTTGTCAATAGCGTGAAGATATGCGAGTGGTGGCGGGTGAGTTACGCGGGCGAAAAATTTCTGCCCCAGATGGCACTACCACGAGGCCGACAACTGACATGGCGCGCGAAGCAATTTTTAATGCGTTAACAAGTTTGAATGTGATTATTGATGCTCAAGTATTAGATCTGTTCGCGGGCTCTGGTGCACTTGGTATTGAAGCGTTGTCGCGCGGGGCTAAACACTGCACATTTATCGAGCGAGATCGTGACGCACTTACAAGTTTGCAAGACAATATAAAGAAACTTGGCTTGACTGATCGCACAACTGTAATTCGCGCAGATGCCTTGCTCGCGGCGACCAAAGTCTCGGGCATTGATTTTGTGATGGCCGATCCGCCGTATGAGTTTAAAAATTGGCAAGGGCTTTTGTCGAACATCACAGCGCCTCTTGTAGTAGCCGAAAGTAACCGCGAAATCACAGGCTTGAACGGCTGGGAGTCGGTGCGTTCTAAGCGATATGGTCGAACGCATGTCACCTATTTACGACGGATACCATAAATAGCGCGATGAAAGTCATGTTCCCTGGAAGTTTTGATCCTGTTCATCTCGGGCACCTTGACATCATTCGTCAAGCCGCAGCATTGTTTGATGAGGTTGTCGTAGTTGTGATGCATAATCCAGAGAAACCTGCTGGCATGTTTAGTATCAACGATCGAGTTGAGATGGTTAAGTCTTCGACGAGTGACATAAAAGGCGTGACCGTACAACCTGCCGCTGGCTTAGCAATTGACGCAGCCAAGAAGTTTGGTGTTGACTGCATTGTGAAAAGCGTGCGCAATGTAATGGATTTAGATGTTGAAGTTCAGATGGCAAATACGAATTCGGCAGTCAGCGGTATTCAAACGTTGTTGTTGATTCCGCAGCCGAAAAATGCATTTATTAGCAGTCGTTTTGTGCGCGAAATTGCGCATTACGGCGGAAACGTGTCAGCTCTCGTGCCAGCAGTTGTTGAAATAGCGATTACAAAAGCAGAAAAGTAGACTTTCGGTAATGCCTAAAAATACATTTGACAACTTTGACGACGACAATAATCGCGGCATCTCTTTTGGTACAGAGGTCGTGCCTGTAGAGCTCGGCGATACAGAATCGTTTTTGAACGAGGCGATAGGTGCAATCTCAAGTGCACCAAACGCACCACTGTCAAGCGCTCCGAAAATTAATCGTGAGCAAATTCTTGGCATCTTGCAAGACGCACTTGACTGTTTGCCGGCCGAGATTACCGAAGCTCGTTGGATGCTGAAAGAACGTGCTGATTTTCTTGCGAAAACTCAACTTGAGGCCGACGAGATTTTAGAAGCCGCACGAGTTCAAGCTGAGCGTCTAGTGCAACGAACTGCGATTGTTCGCCAGTCTGAAGCGCGTGCTCGCAAAGTGATTGAAGCAGCAAATCAAGACTCGCGTCGACTAAAAAGCGAAACAGATGATTTCTTAGATCGTCGTTTGGGTAGTTTTGAAATTCTGCTTGACAAACTAGTCAAACAGGTGAGTGAAGGCCGCACGCGCTTATCACTTGTCGCTCAACAACCAGCACACGAGATTTCGTTGGAGAGTGAATCGGTGATGTTGTTTGACCAAGACGACGAATTGTAAATAACTTAATTACTAAACAGTAAATCGACTAGGGAAAGTTTGTAGACAATGGCGTCGCCACTTCTGGTTAATGTAGCCGAGCTTCTACGCCGTGCAGGAAGCGTTCGTGAAATCAACCGTCAGATTGAAGTTGACTCCTTCAAATTCGACGATTCGCGGATAATTGCTGGCACACAAGTTGATGTTGCGCTCACGCTTGAAGCGTTGACAGATGGCATTGTTGTGCATGGCAAACTTGGCGCACAATGGAGTTTCGAATGTCGGCGTTGTCTCAAAGCTCTGACCGGTCGAGCCGAAGTCGAAGTGCAGGAGTTGTATCAGGCAGTTATTAGTGACCCAGATGCTTATCCAATAACTGGAGAGCAGCTAGATTTGCTCGAAATGGCGCGCGAAAACGTGTTGCTCGCGGTGCCATTGGCACCATTATGTCGTGCCGATTGCCCAGGTCTTTGTCCGCAATGTGGCGCAGATTTGCAGGTTGATCGCTGTTCATGTGTGCGACCTGAGCGCGACGATAGGTGGGCTGCATTAGATTCGCTGCGAATTGATGAGTCTTGACGGGTCTCGCAACGGTGAGATAGCACGATCTGATAACTCGTTAAATCCTTCAATTCGACATATATAACTAGGCAAATCTTCCGCTAGCCTTGCAGTTCGTTGTAGATAGTTTACAAAAACGAATTTTTAACCAAAATAACCGAAAGACGAGCTTGCCATGGCAGTTCCAAAGAAAAAGAAGTCTAAATCCAAAGGTCGCATGCGCCAGGCTGCGAACTGGAAGTTGAAGGCGCCAAGTGCAAGTTCGTGTCCACGCTGCGGTATCGCAAAGCGTCCTCATGTCGTGTGTGGCGGTTGCGGTTGGTACAAGGGTCGCATCGCTGTTGTAGTTGACGCGAGTTAATTTCTAGCGTTCGCGTCGTTTGCTTTAACGATGCTGCCAGTTGCTGTTGACGCCTTAGGTGGCGATAAGGCTCCAAACGAAATAATTGCGGGTGCTCGTGAGGCTCTTGCTGCCGGAATACCTGTGGTACTTGTTGGGCCTAGCGATCTAGTGGGCCGTGAAGGTTTTGAATTAATTGTTGCCAGCGAATTTATTGAAATGCACGAGGATGCTGCAAGTTCGGTTCGCAATAAAAAAGATTCAACACTCGTGCGTGCAGCCGAAGCCGTGCGCGACGGTAAAGCCAGCGCGATGATTTCTGCAGGCAACACTGGCGCAACGATGGCTTCTGCATTATTGCGGATGGGACGCATTGCAGGTGTAAAGCGTCCGGCAATCGCTACGCCAATACCGGCTCCAGGTACGACTCCAACTGTGTTGCTTGATGCTGGCGCTAATGCCGAAGTTGAGCCCGAGTGGTTGGTGCAGTTTGGTTTGATGGGGAGTGTTTATGCCAATGCTCGATTTTCGATAGAAAGTCCGCGCGTTGGATTGTTATCAATCGGCGAAGAGCCAGGCAAGGGCGACACACTTCGCAAGCAGGCTTACGAATTATTTTCAAACGCAAAAAATATTAACTTCATCGGCAATGTTGAAGGTCGTGACATTATGACCGACAAAGTTGATGTAGTTGTTACTGACGGTTTCACCGGCAACGTTGCGCTAAAAACGTTAGAAGGGACAATGCGTGGAGTCGTCAAGGCATTGTTTGTAGCGATCGGTGAGCCCGAATACAAAGTTCATGCTGATGCATTAATGCCAGCGCTGCTGAATCTATATGCGCAGTTTGACCCTGATACCTATGGCGGCGCAATACTGCTCGGCGTTGATGGTGTTTGCATAATCTCGCATGGCTCGTCTGGTTCTAGAGCAATGCTTAACGGCATCAAAGTTGCCAAAGAGATGGTTGAAGTCGACATGGTTGGCAAAATACGCCAAGCCTTGCAACAGCAATGACAGATTCGCTTGAAACGCTTTCAAATAAAATTGGCTACAAGTTTGTCAACGAATCGCTTTTGGCTACCGCAATGCGGCACAGTTCTTGGACATCTGAGAACGTTGGCTTTGAATCTAATGAGCGGCTTGAATTTTTAGGTGACTCAGTAATTGGTTTTGTTATCGCCGACATTATGTTTCGGCGTTACCCAGAATTTAATGAAGGCAAACTTACTGACTTGCGCAAAATTGTTGTCAACATGACCGCGCTTTCTCGGGTGGCGACACAACTCGGTCTTGGAGAGTTCGTATTGTTGGGTCGCGGCGAAGCAGCCGGTGGTGGTCACGCAAAAAGTTCGATTCTTGCTAATGCACTTGAAGCCGTGTTTGGCGCCGTTTATCTAGATTCAAATGCATCCCGTGTGTATGAGGTAGTTCAAGTGTTGTTAGTTGATTTAATTGACGAAGCACTTGGAGCGTTAAAACAACTAGATGCTAAATCTCAATTGCAAGAACTTGCGGCACGATCATCTCTCGCAGTGCCCGAGTATCGCGTGACAGACGAAGGGCCGGATCATGCCAAAATGTTTTTTGCGGCTGTTTACATCGGCAATGACTGGATGGGCGCGGGTAGTGGACGGTCAAAAAAAGTTGCAGAAGAAGAGGCTGCACAACAAGCGATTACAACATTGCGAGATGTTTAGATAATCAAATTGTTGAGCGAGACAAAACGTGCCAGAACTTCCAGAAGTTGAAACTGTCCGCCGTGGTTTGCAAGAAAATGTCGTTGGAAGAATGGTCGTAAAAGTTGAAGTTGGTCGTGAACGAACCGTTCGCCGCACTAGTCGTGAAGCATTGATTGACGGTCTTACTGGTGTGCAGATTTTGTCGGCGACGCGTCGCGGTAAATATTTGATTTGTGATTTAGATTCTGGACAGAAACTTATGATGCACCTGCGCATGAGCGGCAGATTGATTATTGCCAAGCCCAACGCTGTCAGACCCGCGCATACGCATGTAGTGATGCACTTAGCAAAAAGTAATGTTGTTGTTAGCGAATTATGGTTTGTTGACCCACGAACTTTTGGCGAAGTCGTCGTATTTGATCCTGATTTAATTAAATCTCAAATGCCCGACTTGGCTAGTCTCGGTGTCGACCCCCTTATCGATGAGTTCACCCCAGAAATTTTGCGCGAATTATTTAAAAATCGTCGTGGAAATTTGAAAGCACTATTGCTCAATCAACATTTTGTTGCTGGCATTGGCAATATTTACGCAGATGAGATTTTGCATTTAGCAAAACTGCGACCAGATCGTTTGCCTGGTCGGTTGACGCCTGTCACGCTGTCGCGTTTGCATGTGGCAATAATCGAAGTCTTAAACAAGGCTGTAAACGCAGGTGGCAGCACGCTAAAAGACACGCAATACGTCGATTTGGACGGCCAAACTGGCAACTTTCAAGATCAACACCGTGTTTATGGTCGGGCTGGATTGCCGTGTTTGACGTGCCGAAAAGGGCGAATTCTGATGACTGTAGTTGCGGGCCGAACAACCTGTTATTGCTCGGCTTGCCAGCACTAAATTTGGTGGAAAATCAGCCAAATGAAGTAATCTCGGCGACTGAGTGTTTCTTAAATCTTTAACCCTTAAAGGCTTCAAATCCTTCGCTGACACAACAGTGATGCAACTCGAGCCCGGCGTGACCGTAGTGGTCGGCCCAAACGGCTCGGGTAAATCAAACGTTGTTGACGCAATTGCTTGGGTACTTGGCGCGCAGGCACCGTCTTCGGTACGTAGTCAGAAAATGGATGATGTAATATTTGCGGGAACGTCAAAACGACCAGCACTCGGTCGCGCTGAAGTGATGTTGACGATTGATAACTCAGCTGGGCTATTGCCGATTGAATTCACTGAAGTCTCAGTAAGCCGCACATTGTTTCGCAGTGGCGA
>JBAXAW010000075.1:0-9795 GCA_037142305.1 Actinomycetota bacterium | reverse complement strand
TGACGGTCGGTAGAGTTTTGTAGATGTCGCCGTTGATCGCACTTGCTGGGCGATACGGCGCACCGAGTCGAGTGTCGCGAGATGCAGTTGCATTTGCGGGGCGAAGGTATCTTGATGCGATTCTGCGGGCAGGCGGCGAACCAGTCGTAATTTCTCCACAACCATTAAAAACCAATGATGCCGAGGCGATGATGCGACGGTTCGACGGTCTGGTGTTGATGGGTGGCGCAGATGTCAACCCGACTCTTTATGGGCAAGTTGCCGGTGTTCATGTTTATGGCGTGCAGCCCGAACAAGATGCATTCGAAACCGCGCTGTTGAACGCTTCACTCAATTTTGATGTGCCGGTGTTGGCGGTGTGTCGCGGAATGCAGTTAGTTAATGTCGTGCTCGGCGGTTCGCTTGTGCAACATCTTGGCGAACTTGCAAATGCGAATGAACTGCTTGCGCACGCGCCAAAGCAGTTTCCGGTTGGCGAAGAGTTTGCTTTGCACGAAGTGAATATAAAAAATGGAACTCGAATGGCTGAAGCAATCGGCGCGACAAAAATTAACGGTGCGTCATTTCATCACCAAGGGATTTTAAAACTCGCCGATGATCTGGTCGCCGTTGGGTACGCCCCAGACGGAATTCTTGAGGCAGTTGAGCATCGCACGAAGTGGTTGCTCGGCATGCAGTGGCACCCAGAAGACACGGCCGCCGCAGACCCGCTGCAACAAAATTTATATAACGCGTTTGTGAAAGCCGCGCTTCAATCGTTGAGTCGTTAGGCCTCTACAGCCACTCTGGCCGACGCAACAATTCGTCTCGCCAAACCGATCATTCGTAAGGCGTCGACAGAGGAAACGAAGGTGACCCCATAATGCGAGTCATCTTTGCGGTTGAGTAACCGTTGCAAATCTTTTGCCATGTTTGCGCCGTGAGGAATGACAGTACCAAGAAGTGCAACTGCATCGCTGTGTGCTTCTCCACGTGAACGAACCCCTAGTCGCGCACAACATGCGGCGTCTGATGCTGCGATACCTGCAAGTACTGCAAGCGATGCACTCACGCCAGGATTGAACTCGTCGGTTGTTTCATCAGCAACCATTTGTGCTGTTTTTACAAATGACTCTGCTTGCATGAGGCGCATATGTGCGTCTTTGCGCGAGCAGTTTTTGGTGCGGGAAGTTGTGCGCGTCATTTTGACGATGACTGGAGTATGCGCACATCACCAGAAATAACAACAAGTTCTGTTTGCCAATGCCCAACAATTGGCTCTTTGGCTTGTCGAAGACGTTTCAGATCTTTGCGATTGATGGCAACAATTTGCGCAGGATTTCCCGTCCACACTGTGACTTGAGATGCGAGTTGGTCGGCAAGTTCTTTGAGGTCTCGTGAGTCGGAAACGATAAGTATGTCTATGTCGCTTGATGAATTGCCGTCACGCCGTGCCGCTGAACCAAATAGTCCCACTAGTAATACCTCTGACTTCCATGTGTTGACCGCTGACCTGATCCGGCGGTTCAGTTCGCCGTGAAGATCAGCAAGGATCTCGACGGCTTGTGCAGTGATGTGTAAACGATTGAGCACAAAACCACCAGGAATTTCGGAAATTATTCCATTATTTTTCAATCGAAGCAGCACTTGACGAACACCAGACTTCGAACTATGGCCAACTTGGCGGTGGATCTGGGCAAGCCCTAGTGGTGCAGTGGTTGCAGCAAGGCAAGCAAGGACAGGGCCATCGAGGCTTGGGATAATGGTGCTGATTGGCGACGATACATCCACGGGGTTTCCTCTCCGTGCACTATATCGCACGACGTGCGTTTTAACGCACGGTCAACTGTCGGCGTTTGTTTTGAGGTTGGCGTTGGAATCAGTCGCGAGATTATCTTTGTCGCGTAGATAAGGCGATGTCGGCACAGTCGCCCACCGAATTGCGCGTGTTACTGCGTCACCTAACGGTCTTAGTGCAAATTTTTCTGTGATCGGAAGAAGCGGCAAGCGAAGTGGCTTTCGTGTCCAACTTGGCAAAGTTGCGATTGTTGCCGCGACGAGCGCTGAGTATGCAACACGTGCAGTAGCCGGTAGTGGTGGTTCAAAAATTAAATATTTTGCGGCGTCGCGCGACTCGTCGGTGCTCGCAAGTTCTGGGCGGTAGTCATGCAGTTGTTGTTTGAGTTCTTTTTCTGATTCTGGTGGGTTCGGCACGCCGAGCAAGCGAGCGATTACTGCGACATCTTGCACGTAGCCATCGCGCCCTTGTTGATCGAGTGGATAAGCGCCATATCTCTGATGCGCCGCCAGAAACGAATCAACTTCTGCGACATGAACCCAGCGTAAAAGATGCGGATCATTCGCTGAGTACGGTCGACCGTCGCTCGCAAAGCCAGTCACGCGTGTGTGCACCATTTTGATTCTTGCGATTATTTTTTCAACTTCGTTAACTGGCCCAAATGTTGTCGTCGCTAAGAAATCTGCGGTGCGTTGTAAGCGTCCCCACGGGTCGTTGCGATAATCAGAATGTTGTGCAACACCTGCCATTGCAAGTGGGTGAAGTGATTGCAATAACAATGCGCGAAGTCCGCCGATAAACATTGATGCGTCTGAGTGAACACGAAGAATTGGTCGGTCTTCGGTGAAGAGACGCTCGCCTGGTGCATCAATAATTTCTTGCGTTCTTTGGTCGGCGTTCGGGCCAATAACGCGCGCACGAATCGCCTCGCCGATTTGATCGCGAACAGTAGTGATCACCGAATTAATGTCAAGTTTTTTCATATCGCTTCTTCTATCGTGGCACCAATTTGTGCTGTTTGCATATCTCAACGGCAAGTAGAATAAATGCCATGAGTCATAAGGCGGATGATAAATCTGTGCAAATTAAGGCTTCTAAGGCGAGCAAAAAAACTTCTCAAGACAAAATGCCCAGTTGGGTGCCTCGGGCAATCGGTTTGTTTTGGGTCGGGGCTATCGCAATGCTCGCAGTTCGCGAGCTGTTTCACCAGCTATCTGATTTTTTAGTTTTGCTTATAATCTCGTTATTTTTGGCGCTGGCGATTGAGCCCGCGGTAAATCGACTAGCCGCGCGAGGCTGGAAACGCGGTGCGGCCACTGGACTGATGCTTGTCAGCGTTTTTGCAGCCACAATTTCGTTTGTGATCGCAATCGGAAGTCTGGTTGCAACACAGACCCAAGATTTAATTAGTAATCGTGACCATTACGTAATTGAAACAGTGCGGTTTTTGAACGAAACTTTTGGTGCATCGATTGATCCACAAACATGGATTCGCTCGTTTAGCGACCCGACGAGTTCGCTTCAGAATTTTTTCTCGAGCCAGCAAGATCGAGTTCTACATCTTTCGTTGGGTGCACTAAGTGGTTTATTGCAAATTCTGTCAATTACATTGTTTACATTTTATTTAGTCTCAGATGGACCAAAATTGCGTCGTGCACTGTGCAGTCGTTTGCCAGTCGAGCGGCAGCGAGTCGTGCTCACACTTTGGGATTTAGCAATCGCTAAAACTGGTGGCTACATTTATTCGCGAGCATTACTTGCCGCAATATCGGCAATCTTTCACTGGATAATTTTTCAAAGTATTGGCGCCCCGGCACCGGCTGCGCTTGCGATATGGGTTGGATTAGTTTCACAATTCTTGCCAGTGGTCGGTACATATCTCGCTGGCGTTTTGCCGATCTTGTTAGTGTTTTTAGATTCTCCCGTAAAGGCGTTAATTGTGATCATCTTCATCGCGTTGTATCAACAGTTTGAAAACTTTTTGCTCGCTCCGCGAATCACAGCGCGCACACTCGAGTTGCATGCCGCAGTTGCGTTTGGTGCGGCGATTGCTGGTGGTGCGGTGCTCGGGCCAATTGGCGCAGTTTTGGCTCTGCCATTTGCAGCGATGGTGCAAGGTTTCGCCAGCAACTGGGGTATTCGTTACGAAATTGTCGAGAACCCGCTTGTCGCTATGCCAAGTTTGCAAAAAGCGAAAACCAAAAAACGCAAATGAAGTTTTTCTCTAAATTGGGATTAGCGGTTGTGCTCACCGCCGTTGCGTCAGCGTCATCGTCATCGATTGCGTTTGCATCAGGTGACTCGTCAACAAGTACTAGTTCGACTACTAGTACGACTACTAGTACGACTTCGAGCACTTCAACTGTTGTGCCTACCCCAACCGCAATTGAGACATCACTGCTTTATCCGGCACGCGCGCTTAGGTTTCCCGCGTACACAAGATTAAATCCGCCGATGCTGCCAGATAACTCTGGTTCTGGACGGAGAATTGTTTATAAAAATGAATTGCAATGGGTGTGGGTAATTGATGGCAAGAATAAAGTCGTCAAGGCGATGCCGGTTTCGGGTCGTCGAGGAGTGCCGAAGCCCGGAACTTATGCGGTCAACAGTCAGTCGTTGCGGTCTTACAGTTTGGATTTCGAAGGTGTGTGGTTTATTAATATGACACGATTCGCGCTCGGGCCAGCAGGCGGAAATATTGGGTTTCACGAGATACCCGTAAAGAATGGCAAACCGCTTCAGACCGAAGATCAACTCGGTTCATTTCAGGGCAGTGGTTGTCTGCGGATGAGTGCAGATGATGCCAAATTTATTTTCAATTTCGGAAAACCCGGCACCAAAGTCGTCGTCCTCCCTTGATTCTCGCTCTCGCGAATTAGAAGCGGGCGAGTTCGGTTTTAAGCAAGTCAAGTCCAAGGTTGCCGAGATCAAGCGCGTAGGCATGCCACGCACGTAAATCAAAACTTGCACCGTGTTTGCGTTTGGCATCATCACGTAGCGAAATCCAAACGCGTTCGCCGAGTTTGTAAGAAATTGCTTGCGCCGGCCAGCCGAGATAGCGGTTAATTTCTGATTTGTTAAACGCATCATCACTTGATGAACGCGCAGAAAGAAATTCAAGTGCCAATTCAGGTGTCCATGCTTCGCCTGAATGCCACTTCGATTCTTTTGGAATTTTGAATTCGCAGTGCATACCGATATCGATGACAATTCGCGCTGCTCGAAATGCTTGAGCGTATAAATAGCCAAGTCGGTATTCGGGTTTGCCTAAGAAGCCGAGTTCATCCATCAAGCGTTCTGCGTAAAGCGCCCAACCTTCGCCATGACCGCTAACAAATTCGTTGCGTTGAAACCGTGAAAGCTTCTCAGAATTAACCGTCGCCATGCCAATTTGTAAGTGATGACCCGGTACGCCCTCGTGATAAGCGGTTGTGGGTTCACTCCATAACGGAAACTTGGTTCGCCCATTCGCTGGATACCACGTGCGACCAGGCCGAGACAGATCTTCGCTTGGTGATGTGTAATACATCGCGGCCGCACCACCCGGTGGAGAGATCATTGCCTCAACTCGATGAATCTCTTTTGGAATGTCAAAATGATTTTCACGGATTAAAAACGACATTGCGTCATCCATCAAGGATTGCAACCAATCGCGCAGATTTTCTTCGCCTTCGATGCTGTGACTTGGGTCTGTGTCTAGAAATTCGCGAACTTCGTTGAGCGTGGCGTTTGGATTAATCTCTTTCGCAGTTTTTATAAGTTCTGCGTCAAGCCGAGCAACTTCGGCAAAACCCCATTCATATGCTTCGCGGGCGTCGACGTTCATCCCCATAAATCTGCGACGGGCGAGTGCGTGACGTTCTTCGCCAACACCGTTGCGTGGATCGGCAACTGATGCATATGTCTCGCGCAAATAGTTTGCAGTTTGAGCCATTGACTCTGATGCCGCAACTGCTGCTTGCCGCAACTGCTCGAGTGGCGCGCCCTTGACAGATGCTGCACTTTCGGCGAATTGTGTGAAGAAGCCAGGAGCACTTGGCGTTCCCGCCCAAGTTTCAAGTTGTTCGGCAACGACTAGTGCTTGACGTCGTGGAGCAACAGTTTTGCGTTGAATGCCGAGATTCCAACTTTCGCGCATGCCAGCAAACGCTTGTGGCACTGCACTCATTCGTTCGGCGATTGTCTGCCAATGTTCAACAGTTGCAGTTGGCATCAAATCAAAAATGCCGCGAGCAGAATCAACATCACCAGCGATCACACGAATAGACCGTAAGTGTTCACCTGCGTCGTATTCGGATGTCGACATCTCAAGTGAGTTTCGCAAAACGCCTGCAGCCAATCGGTCGCTGTCAGCCGTCGTGTCGAGTGTGTTCAGTGTCGCAAGAGTCGAGCGCGTTACTTCAAATCTTTCGGCGTGTCCGCGAGGACTGAAGTCGGTCATCTCGTGATCATGACCAGCGATTCCTAATGCAGTTGCAAGACCTGGATCGGTTGCGGCAAGTTGCTCAATGTATTGATCCGAAAGTTGATAAACAGGCGAAAGATCTGCGTTCGTTTGCGATTTAGTCATGACTTTACCTTAGACAGATTTCATGTAATGCTCAACGTGTGGTAACCCGTAAAATTGCGCTAATCACTGGTGCTTCTTCAGGCATCGGTCGACAATTCGCGATGGTGTTGGCACAAAATGGATACGACATCGTTGCGGTTGCGCGCCGCCGGGAACTTCTTGAGTCTCTTGCGAGCGAACTTCAAAAGTTTGACGCGCAGACTCAAGTAGTTGTTGCTGATCTGAGCACTAGTGCCGGTGTGCAAAGTGTCATTGATGCCGCGAAAGATGTCGACTTTCTTGTGCTCAATGCAGGTATCACTCGCGCTGCTCGAGTCGGCAAAACAAGTGCCGAAGAATTAAAAGGATTAAATACGCTGTTGGCAACTGGTGTCGTCGAAGTCTGTGAAGCAATCGTGCCCCAAATGGTGCAACGCAAGACTGGAGATGTCGTAATTGTCTCGAGCATTGCCGCGTTCACCCCAATGCCGAAATCGGCGCTTTACGCTGCGGCTAAAACTTATGTGATGTCTTACGGCCGAAGTTTGAACTTAGAAGTTCGTAGTTCGGGTGTGCGAGTTTGTGTCATCTGCCCTGGATATGTGCGAACCGAATTGCATCAGAATGCTGGACTCGCACCTTTACGCCAGCGAGTGCTCAAGTGGCTGTGGATTAATTCTCACGATGTTGTGCGCGCCGCACTAGACGGACTGCGCAAAAACAAAAGCGTTGTCGTGCCCGGTTTCGTTTATCGTTTGGCCAGACCATTTCTTGGCTCAAGAGTCGCGCAAGCAATTTGGCAAAGCACGACTAAACGCAGCTAGCAAAAATAAACGCAACTAGTTAGTTGATTTGTCACGCAGGTGGCGACCGACGTAGGCGATAACGATTTCGTTCGTCTTTATGTCATGATAAAAATGAATTCGTGCGTCGCCGCAACGAATATGTGGCTTGGCCAAGACATTTTCACCCTTCCACTCAATTGCATAATCTTGTGCGTAACGGTGTTCGGCTTGGTCGCTAATCGACGCGGCAAAATTGCTGAGTTGTTGATTGCAGTAAATATTGAAAACATTTGGAGCAAAATCACCGCGTTGCAATCTTGCCGCAAGATTGTTTAGTTCTACTAAGTTTGAGTAGATTCGTCGGCCGTTCATCAGATGAGACTCATTTGCTGCAGAAATTGCTCGTTGATGAAAAATAATATTCGGTAAGTTTTTTTGGGCAAACGCAACTGCATCTGAAACACGATCTAGATAACTCTTGTCGTCTTCCATCATCAAGAAAGTTGCTAGTTGCGAATAAGCGCGATCTCGTTCTTCGGTTTTTTGTGCGCTGAGCATGTCTGTCAGAGTTGCATTTTCAAGCAGGCTTGCGTTCTCTTCAAGTAATTCTTTAACAGTATTGTTCAGGTCAATATTTTCTTGCTGTAGTCCCGACTGTGGCGAGGGCATTGCTGTTTTCGGCACCTGTTGAGTTTTTTCTACTTGCACAATTTTGCGTGACTGCGATAAAACAAGAGTTGCAAGTGAGCCGACCGACGCAGCGATCAATTGATTAACAACTTCTTCATCGTCTTGTTGATGAAACTTTTCAGGTGCGGCGCCGCGCGGCCAAATGATAGTTATCCAACCCGAGCCGATAGCTTTTGCGCCGTATAAGTTGGTGAACGCTTCATCGGCCACATGTGATGAAACATGGGCTAGGTGGGCAATGCCCGCTAGCTGTTTAGCGGTCGCAGAGCTGGTGATGGCGGCAGGTTTACCTACGATCACTTCAATCAAAATTGGCAATCGCCGACTTGGTGCTTCGGCAAACGCAGCGAGTGATTGGCCGCTCAATTGATCGTTCGCGATAGTGATTTCTGCGTCAATTATTTTTTCGGCATCGCGAACTTTAAATAACTTAACGATCTCAAGAATCAATTTGTTAAGTCGTGGTTCTGGACGGTCAATTGTGCGTCGTGGTAAAAGAGCAGATTTTGTTGGGCGCAACGTGCGACGAAGATCAAAGTACAACTCATCTTTTGAAGTAATAAGAGTCACTGTCGTGCCACGGGCTGCGGCTTGCTTACTATCTTGCTCGAGAACATCAACACGAAAAATTGCGTCATTTGGGCTGTGGCGAATATTGATCGGTGTGACGTTGGTGCGTTTTTCGTGCGGATGCACTTCGTCGAGCCAACGAAACACGGCATCAATCGCTGCCTGACGCAAATCTTTGTTTGGCGTCGCGATTGAGAATCCGTACGTCGTGATCACACCTTGAACGCTAGCAATAGACGATTACTTGATTGACTCGGGGACTACTCTAATTGGATGACTACAAGCAGAATCGTCGGAATTATTGCGACAATGTTGTCAGTCTCATTCATCTGGCCGCAAGTGTTTCGGGTATTCATTAAGAACTCAACAGAAGGATTAGTGCCCGGTTCATTCTTGCAAGGCTGCTGTGGTTCTCTGCTTGGACTATTTACGGTTTAAACAAACCAGATTCACAACTAATTTTTGCGAATGCCAATATTGTGATTGCAATTTTATTGATTTTATTTATGTGTGTTAAACACAAAAAATTTGTCTGGTGGATCCCCGCATTGACAATAAGTTCGACTTTGATTTTGGGTTTAATTGCAGCGAATTATTCGCTGACCGTAATGGGATGGGTAACTATTGCGATCGGCACTCCTGCGATAATTCCTCAAGTTGTTCGTGTGTATCGCACCGAGCATTTATACGGTGTTTCAACAACAATGCACGGTTTGTTATTCGCATGCTGTATCGCTTGGTTTAGTTATGGTGCAATGATCGGCGATTGGTTTGTCGCCCTGCCCAACATCGTTGGTATCTCTGGCGCGTTATATATCTGGGTTCGAGCCGCGCAATCACACGAAAAATTCACCGTCCCCGACGAACTCAATATTAAAACTAATTAAGTTTTAGAGTCGTCGAGACTTCGCCGCAACGCGGGTGTCGCACCGTGAGTGCAACTTCGGCGCCGCGACTTGCACGCACAACCCACGAGTGCATCAGGCGATCGGGTGTGCCGTCTGACATTGCGCCGCCGTTCAACAAAAACATTGCTCGACCCGACAACTGGCCAACCTTCGCACGGGCATCACAACCAATTGTTGTTGCGCCTGAAATTTCAACCGTGATCGGCAAAACTAATTTATGATCGCGAGCAAGTCTCGTGACTTCGGTACTCAGCCAGCCAGTGTTAGCAACGCCGAGTTCAACACGCCAAATGTCATCGCCTAACGACTCGGCTTTTGTATGTTTGATTTCAAGTCGTGGTGAAGCCATTGCTTGATACACGGCAACTTCGGCGTGGTTTGCAATTTCAGCGCGCAATTTTGATGATGGCGCGTTTGTCCAAATTCGAAATGAATCTGCTCCACCGAGTTCAACTTTGCCGAGTTGTGGGTGATCAAATTTGTACCAGTTGACGTAACTATTTGGCGCATGAGTGT
>JBAXAW010000074.1:0-10098 GCA_037142305.1 Actinomycetota bacterium | reverse complement strand
AGCTAGCTAATCAACTAGTGCTGCGTAAACCAGTGAACGAAGATACTGTCGAATTGGGTATGTGCTCGACGGAATCAATTGCGTAAAAAACATCGCACTGATTTCGTTTACCGGATCAACCCAAAATACAGTGCTAGCCATTCCGCCCCAAGCGAATGTGCCGTTTGGGCATGCAACTCGAGTCTTTGCTTGATTGACGACAACAGAAAAGCCCAACCCAAAACCAAGTCCGTCATAATAGATTTCTTCGCCGATTGGACGACCAAAAGTTGAGATGTCCGCATTATTTGGCAAGTGGTTCTGTGTCATGAGGTCAATCGTCCGCGAAGAGACAATACGAACATCACCTGATTTTCCGCGACCTTCAAGCATTTTAATAAATTTAAAGTAATCGCTAGCAGTTGAAATCAAACCACCACCGCCAGAAAGAAACTTCGGTTTTTCAATCGCACTGTTTCCAAAACTTTCAAGTTTGATTTTTGAATGATTAACTTCGTCGTAGCGATAAAGCGAAGCAACACGAGATTGCTTTTCTTTTGGCACAAAAAATGAAGTGTCGGTCATGCCCAGGGGCGCAAAGATATTCTTTTCTAAAAACTCATCTAACGGCATTTTCGAAACAACTTCAATAATTCGCCCAACTACGTCAGTAGCCATGCTGTAGTTCCAACTTGAGCCAGGTTGAAACACCAGCGGCAACGACGCAATTTTGTCACAGACATTTTCAAGCGAATCGTTGTAAGCAACCCCAGTTTCAAAGCCGGCCCGCCGATACATGTCATCCACAACATCGGCATAATTAAAGCCATAGGTCAGTCCTGATGTGTGTGTCAGCAGATGCCAAACCCGCATTGGCTCGGTTAGCGCCGCCGTCATCGGCTTCAAAATTGTTCCGGTATTCCAAACTCGAGTTTCACCGAATGACTTAATAAATTTGCTCACTGGGTCTGTGAGTTGCAACAGGCCCTGTTCGACAAGCATCATCAATGCAATCGAGGTAATCGGCTTGGTCATTGAGTAAATGCGATACATCGTGTCGCTTGTGATTGGCTCTCGGGTGTCAGAATCTTTTGCGCCATACATCTCAAAATGCGCTACTTCGCCGCGGCGCGCGACTGCAACTGCGAAACCAGCCAAACGACCTTCATCTACATAGCGTTTAAAGTGACTATCAATTTTCGCTAAGCGACTTTGATCGAACCCAACTTGGCTCGGTTCAACTGTTGCCGCAAAACCCACGCTTCTATTTGTACTCATTAAGACCTTACTTTCAGTGCTATTTTCAGTTGTGAAATTTATTTTCAAGCCAAGTTTGTAATTGTGGGCCAATATCTTTGCGACCCAGTGCTATCTCAATTACCGCACGCAACAAACCCATCGGCGTGCCCGTGTCATAACGGGTTATGTCGCTAACAATACCAAGTAGTTGATCATCGTTGGCAAGCAGAGCAAGCGCATCAGTCAGTTGAAATTCACCGTTCGCACTTGGCTTGATCGTAGATAGATGATCAAAAACGCTCGGCGTCAAGACATACCTTCCAATAATTACAAGATCGCTGACTGCTTCGTTAGGTTTTGGTTTTTCAATAACACGAGTGATTGCAACTGCACTCTCGCTTGGCGCGACGTCTGTTCTGCCGGCGATTTCGACATTGCCATAGTTCGAGACTTCAGACATCGGTACTTTTTTTAATCCAATACTGCTCGTGCCTGTGCGATCGTAAAGCGCGATAAGTGATTTCATCAGCGATGAATCGCCCATAATTTCGTCAGGCAACATCACCGCGAACGGCTCTTGACCGACGGCATTGCGCGCGCAACTAATTGCATGACCAAGACCCAATGGCGAATCTTGATAGACAACGGTGACTGCAACTTTGGCGGTGCTCGCTACCGACGCATAAGCCTCAATCGAAGGCTTAGAGCGACTTGTAACGATTATTACTCGTTCAATGCCCGCCGCGGTCGCCTCGTCGATTACAAACTGAATTGCTGGCGTGTCATATATAGGTAGCAATTCTTTTGGGGTCACACGGGTGGCTGGCAAGAACCGCGTGCCCATTCCGGCTGCAGGAATCACAACGGTGCGTACAGCCATACAAACATCCTAGAATCAAAAGCCCTATGCCAACTTATGTTTACAAGTTCATTGACACTGGCGAGACCATTGAGATTTATCAGGCTTTCAGCGATGATGCGTTGACCGAGGCCTCGCACCCATCCGACGGCAAGCCACGCCCAGTAAAAAAAGTATTCACGCCGGTTGGCGTCACTTTTAAGGGTGGCGGGTTCTATAAAAACGACAGTGCCGCTAGTTCTAAATCGGGTGCTAGTTCGAATTCTGCAACTTCAACGAGCGGGACGGCAAGCACTTCGGCTGGCACCTCAAGCTCAGAGGGCTCTAGTACATCAAGCGGTGAAAAGTCTGCCAACAAAACTGAGACTAAAACTGAAACAAAAACAGAGTCAAAAAGCGAAACGAAAACTAGCCCAGCCAAAAGCGAATAATCCGCACACATGGCCTCTAGCCATGCAAACAAAACTAATTGATCAGTGGTACGCCCTATGTCGAGACGCTTCGCGACAACGACTCGTTATTGTTGCGCTGTCTATTTTAAGTGCGTTGTTATATCTTGTGACTGCACTCGGCTTCACATCTAGTTCAAGCGTCGCAACAACACAAGACAGTCGCCACGAAATACCTGCTGGGTTTCGCGCAGTGGCGATGCAAAGCGTTGGGCCACTGCCTGAGCTGCGTGCTGGCGATTATGTTGATGTGATCATTAACGCAACAGTTGCACTTGATCGCGTGTTAGTGATCGATGTTGCATTGCAACCAGGTCGATCAGAAACAGTTGTGCTCGCTGTGCCACTAACAAACGCACCAAAAATTGCAGATGCAGCCGCTCTCGGCATCGTCGCGCTGGTTTTAGTTGGCTAGTTTTAGTTGCCTAGCTTGTTAATTTATCAGCGCCAGTTTGAGGCAACTGCGATCATCACGCCAGTGCCGATCAAGCAGCGATAAACCACATACGGTGCAAAAGTTTTAGTCTGCACCAAACGAATCATTGACCACATCGCAAGCCAACCAGAGATTCCAGCGACAACGATTCCGACGATCATTGGCACGAGCAAGCCATCAGGTGTCCCATCGCGCACAAGTTTTGCAAGTTTGAAAACAACTGCACCTGAAATAATCGGCACGCTCATCAAAAATGACAACCGTGCGGCGGCCTCGCGAGAATAGCCAGAAAGTCGAGCCGCCGTTATTGTGATGCCGCTGCGCGACGTGCCAGGGTTAAGTGCTAGCACTTGAGCAGTACCAATTACGAGTGCGTCGCGCATTGTCAGCGCGTCAACTGATTGCAAATAATTCTTTGAAGCTGCTCGACGATCAGCCCAGATTAGAACTACACCAAAAATAATCAGACTGACGCTTATTAATGCCGGACTGCCGAGTTTCTCAGTGATCTTGTCTTCGAACGCCGCACCGACGATGCCGGCAGGCACAGCAGACAAAACTAACAACCATGCTCGTCGACCAGCTTGGGTTGCTGGCTGCTTACGGTTGAAAATTAACAGCGAGCCTTGAGTTATGTAGATGATCAAATCTTTGCGCAGATAAATCAAGACAGCAACAAGTGTGCCGAGGTGCAAAGCCGTGTCGAAAGCCTTGGCTGTCACTGTGTCGAGATCATTCCAGCCAAGTAACCACGGCACAATCACTAAGTGACCACTTGAAGAAATCGGCAAAAACTCAGTTAGTCCTTGCACAATACCCAACACGACTGCGTGCAAGATCGACATACGTTTAAGCGCCGCTCATCATCACATCGCTAATTACTAACGAAAGTCCAACTGCTCGCATTGGCAGCCAGTCGATGTCATTGCCCAGATCAACAATGTTCAACAACATTTTTTGTAAAGTCGACGCAATCGTGAATTCGCGAATCGGAGCCCCGAGTGTGCCCTTGCTGATCACAATGCCAGATGCGCCAGTCGAGAAATCTCCGGAGATCGTGTTAACGCCGCTATGCATTCCTGACACATCTTGAATCAGTACCCCATCGTCAATACCACTAATTAACTCTGCTTGAGACTTTGTACCCGGTTGAACTTGCATCGCTAAACAACTCACGCCAGGCGAACCAGCGAAACCTCCACGACTTGCGTTGCCCGTACTTTTTGTGTTCATCCGCCGAGCGCTATAACTCGAGTGCACGAATTTTTTGAGCACTCCGTTTTCAATCAATACATTTCGTCGGGCTGCTAGGCCTTCACCGTCAATATCTGTTGCGGTATACGCCAGCGGGTTTGTCGGATCATCAACAAGAGTGAACCTTGAATTTGCGACTTGTTGATCAAGACGGTCTGCAAACAAACTTCTGCCTTTTGCCAAACTTTCACCGTTTAAAACACTTGACAAAATACTGACGAATTGAGAAGTGACATATGGGTCAAGAACTATCGTCACAAGTTTGCTCGCTGGCTTTGTCGCCCCCAACAAACGCGTTGCGCGATCGGCTGCATCATGGGCTGCTTTCTTGAGATCAAACTCTTTTGGAGAGTCACCGACCGAAAAACCAAATCCGGTCAGCGATTCATCACCATCATCTGCCAAAGTTGACACCGAGACGTAACACGAGTTTCCTCGACCACTTTCGCGAATGCCAGTTGTAGTGGCAACAGCCGTTTCGCCCCAGCCATCCTCGTAGTTTGCCTCTTCGGCACGCACGCGTGCGTCCGCAGCCAAAGTTAACTTTTCAAGCTCTTTTGTAATCGCTATTTTTTTATCCGTTGGATAATTTGCAAGTTCTTCATCCCAAAACTTTTGTGGAATCTGCGCAACGCCATCTGGCTCAGCAAGACCAGCCCATTCGTCAACTGTGCCGAACTGAACATTGTCCCGTGCTTCTGCCAGAACTTCGGCGATCGCATCTGTTTCAAGCGTCCCTGCGTAAGCAAAACCAGTTCGCCCATCTCTAATTACTCGAATACCAATACCTTCACTTTGCGCAGAAACAAAATGTTCAACTTCGCCTTCGTAGACGCGCACCGAAGTTTCTCCGCCACGAGAAATATATGCTTCAACTTGTTCGCCAGATTTTGCTTTGCCAACTATTGAGTCGGCGAGTTTTTGTAGATCGGGTACTCCTACGCTCATGCCGCGGTGCCACCGATTGTCAGCGAACGCACACGAAGTGTTGGTTGGCCATCGCCGACCGGCACACCTTGACCGTCTTTACCGCACATGCCAGGGTTGCCCATCGCAAAATCATTGCCAAGCAAATCAATATCTTTCAAAACTTCCGGACCATTGCCGATCAAGTTGCTCTCGCGAAGAGGTTCTGTGATTTCACCATTCTCAATTAAGTAAGCCTCGGTCATACCGAATACAAAGTCGCCACTTGCGGTGTCGACCTGTCCGCCACCAAGTTTGGCTATGTACACACCGTGCTTGGTGTCGCGCACAATGTCATCTGGATCTTCTTTGCCGTTAATCACGAATGTGTTCGTCATTCGCACCATTGGCAAGTGCTGATAACTCTGGCGACGCCCGTTGCCACTTTGAGCGCGGCCTTCTTTGCGTGCCCGCAAATAATCCCACATGTAATCTGTGAGAATGCCGTCTTGAATCAAAGTATTGCGTTGCGATGGATGACCTTCGTCATCAATACCAATTGCGCCCCACTCTGCTGTCATCGTGCCGTCATCAATCAGCGTCACTAACGGCGATGCGACGAGTTCACCCATCTTGCCGCGATACACACTTGCACTTTTACCAACAAGGTCGGCTTCGAGTCCGTGACCGCATGCCTCGTGAAACAACACACCGCCACTGCCGCGCTTGATCACAACTGGCATCGCACCTGATGGTGCTGGTCGTGCGCTGAGTTTTGTAATTGCTTGTTTGGCTGCGCGAATTGCCAACTCTTCAACATCATTTTCGTCAAACAACTCAAAACCAATTGTGTGACCAAGTGAGTCGTATCCGGTTTGCATACCGCCGTCACCAGTTGCAACAACACTCACGCGCAACAGTGTGCGCACTTGATCGTCGGCGCTTAACACGCCGTTGCTATTGGCAACTAATATTCGACGAAGCGAATCGCCGTAGCCGGCTGACACCTGCACGATTGCTGAATTCACTGAGCGGGCTGCAGCATCAGCACGCTTCAACAAGTCAACCTTGCGAGATTTTTCTACGCTGTCTGGAGAAATTTTTACTGTGTTTACGGCATGGCGCAATTCGGCGCCGAGTTGAACTTTGTTTACGCCTCCTCCACCTTGCTTGGCAGCCATCGCAGCAGCTTCAGCGGCGGCTAATAATCCTCGCTCTGAGAGATCAGATGTATGCGCAAAACCTGTTGTCTCGCCAGACACGACTCGAATGCCTGCGCCACGGTCGCGACCTGATGTAACTTGCTCAACCTTGCCGTCATCTAATCCGGCCGAAGTTGATCGCTTGTCCTCTATATAAACCTCGGCGAACTCGGCACCCGTGCTGCGCCCCTTGGCCAATACGCGCTCTAAAACATCTGAAGCAACTAGTGGTTCTGCTGTTTGAGAATTATTTGATTTTAAAGACATGTCAACAGCCTAGAGGTGGTGGCATATCCGAGTCTTGTCGCTCGTAAAGTTTGAATGTGGAAAACGCGACTCTTAACCCAATACAAAAGCGCGGCCGTCGGCCAATTCTGCCAGCTGACTTCGAACATCGCATGGTGTGGTGGAAGGAAGCAATAATCATCAGTGTTTTTTATTCGGTTTATACATTGATTCGAAACCAATTTGGTTCGACACTGGTCGAAGGAGTATCAGTGCCGAACCACGCTTTCACAAATGCAGTTCGAGTGATTCGTTTCGAGCGATGGATAGGTCTATTTCACGAAGAAACAATTCAAGAATGGTTCTTGCCACATATTTGGTTTATCAAGACAATGAACGTCTATTACGGCACGGCACATTTTTTCGTCACCATGGGTGTATTCATTGCGCTTTATAAACTTCGTCCGTCAGTTTTTGGACAATGGCGCAACACTCTTGCCGTGATGACCGCACTTGCGATCATCGGTTTTTCAATGTTTCCGTTGATGCCACCAAGGTTGCTTGATGCTCCGTGCCCAGATGCTGGCTTTGGTGCACAATGCATCGTCAGCGAATTACGCACACGTAATGGCGCAGAAAATTTTGGCTTCGTCGACACGATTAAAGAGTTCGGCGGACCCTGGGCATTTGATAGCGGTCCTGCCAGCAAACTTACGAATCAATACGCAGCGATGCCATCACTACACATCGGTTGGTCAACGTGGTGCGCATTCGGGTTGTGGCCAATTGCTAGAAAATTTTGGATGCGTCTAGCGCTACTTGTTTATCCGAGTGTGACAATGTTGTGCATCATCGTCACAGGCAACCACTTCTGGATTGACGGCGTCGGAGGGTTACTAGTTTTCGCTGTGGCATATTTCATTGGCACTGAAATCCATTTCTTTAACCATCGACGTCTTGTAGCCCGTCTCATTAGGGCACCTCAGACATCGCGGGACTAGCGTTAAGGTCGTTATGGCGTTATCAGACATTCGCCAACCGAGCGATCTTGCGAATTTAAGTTACGAACAACTCGCCGAGTTGTCTGGCGAAATTCGCGAGTTCATCGTTGAATCGGTTGCTAAAAATAGTGGTCACCTTGGTTCTAATTTAGGTGCGGTTGAATTGACGCTCGCCCTGCATCGAGTTTTCGAGTCACCACGAGATGCAATTTTATGGGATACAGGTCATCAGGCTTATGTCCACAAAATTGTTACTGGTCGTCGCGGCGGGTTTAGCAATTTGCGACAAGCGGGTGGCATCTCTGGTTACCCGAGTCGCGAAGAGAGCGTGCACGACTTCATTGAAAATAGTCATGCATCAACAGTTCTGAGTTATGCATACGGTCTTGCAGTTGCCCGAGATGCTGGTCAAACCCCAGATCGCAAACATATTGTTGCCGTAATTGGCGATGGTTCATTAACCGGCGGTATGGCGTACGAGGCACTTAACAATCTTGGACACTCACAACGACGCGTAATTATCGTGCTTAATGACAACGGTCGTTCTTATGCTCCTACGATTTCTAATCTCACGAGCCGACTTGATTCAGCAAAGGCACCAAGTGCGATAGGCCAGACAAATGATCTGACTCGCCCACAAGATCGGATTACAAAAAAACTTTCGCGGGCACTCACTAAAATTCGTTTAAACCCGGTTTACGTTCGTCGCCAACGTAAGTTAGAAAAGTTTTTATATCAATTGCCAATTGTCGGACCACAAGCTGGGCGTGGCCTAGAAGCTTTCAAAGCAGGTATCCGCGAGTTCTTACAGCCGACCGCATTTTTTGAAGCGCTCGGTGTTCGTTATGTCGGGCCAATCGACGGACACAACCAACAAGAATTAGAACAAGCATTCAACGCTGCAATAACAGTTGACGAAGGGCCGCTTGTGATTCATGTGATCACACAAAAAGGTCGCGGCTACGCACCAGCCGAAGATGATGACGAAAAGAACTTGCATGATGCGCCAGTTTTTGATCCGATCATGGGCCCACCAAAATCTTTACCGACGGGCTATACCCAAGCGTTTGCTGATGCCATCGTAAAAATAGCCGAGCAAGATTCTCGTGTAGTTGCAATCACTGCAGCGATGCCTGGGCCAACTGGGTTGCTACCTTTTCAATCGCATTTTCCGGAACGATTCATAGATGTTGGCATCGCCGAGCAACACGCTGTAACTGCGGCAGCCGGCATGGCAATGGGTGGCTTGCGACCCGTCGTTGCGTTGTATTCAACATTTTTAAATCGCGCTTGGGATCAAGTCGTCTACGACGTTGCACTGCATCGCTTACCGGTTGTGTTTTGTTTAGACCGAGCCGGAATAACTGGTGACGACGGCCCGAGTCATAACGGCATTTTCGACATGGCGTTGCTTTCTAAAGTGCCCGGTATGCGTTTGCTTGCGCCTTCAAGTGCGCAAGATTTAGCAAAGATGCTTGAAGATGCAATTGCGCTTGCAGACACGGGGCCAGTAGCAATTCGATACCCAAAAGGATTAGCAAGAGTTGTCGGTGAACACGAAGTCGGTTCAGGTTTACAAGCTCGAAAATTGCGTAACTCGTCAGTGCCGAATGTTTGTATTTTGGCGATCGGCAAAATGGTTGGTGCCGCTGATCAAGCAGCCGAAATTCTCGCTTCTCGCGGAATCGACGTCACTTTATGGGATGTTCGTTGTTGTGTACCAGCAGATGAAATAATGATCGCCGATGCGTCAAGACACTGTGTTGTTGTAACAATTGAAGACGGCATCCGAGATGGTGGAGTCGGAATGATGCTCGCTGACTTGGTGACTAATGCTGAAGGATCGGTGCACCCGCGAATTGAAGTACTTGGGTTGCCGACTAAATTTACGCTGCAAGCAAAACCTGACGCGATCTTGAAGCAACTCGGTCTTGACGCAAACTCACTCGCCGAAACTATTGCCAAACTTGCAATCGTTAAGCCAAATTAACTGCGACGAAAATTCAATGCAGAATTTGACTAGTGACCTTGCGTTGGCACTAGAAGTTGCCGATGCTGCGGACGCCGTAAGTCTCGCCGGGTTCAACGCTCGCACATTTACTGTCGAACGCAAAGCCGACAAAAGTGAAGTGACCGAAATCGACCGTGCGACCGAAACCGCGATTACAAATATTTTGCGTAAACAACGACCAGAGCACAGCGTCTTCGGCGAAGAACACGGCATCATCGGTCCAAGTGGTGCCAAGTTTCAATGGGTGATTGATCCGATTGATGGCACCAGCAATTTTGTTCGCGGCGTTCCAGTTTGGGCGTCATTAATTGCGCTTGTCGAAAATAATGTACCCGTACTTGGTGTGGTGTCTGCGCCGGCTCTGCAAATGCGTTGGTGGGCGCATCTTGGTGGTGGCGCGTTCTACAATTCGAAACCTATTCGTGTTAGCAATATAGAAACTCTCACTCAAGCAAGTCTGAGCATTACTGCCACAAGAAGCTGGGATAAAACTGGCGCGACAGCAGCGTTAGCAAAATTACAAAACGATGTTTCTCG
>JBAXAW010000073.1:0-10543 GCA_037142305.1 Actinomycetota bacterium | reverse complement strand
TATTGATCCCATTTTTGATGATATTCATCAACCGCAACACGCAAAACTTATTGCGAACTTATGGGGTTCAAGGTCGTTACCTCACGCCGCTAATTGCAGGTATACCAATCATCATCGGTGCAGTTTGGGTGCCACATAAAAAATCAGCTGGGCTTATTGTTTGCGGATGGGCTGTTGCTGTTTTTGCAACGGCAATAAATGTTCTTCGTCGTTATTCGGTTGGCATCAAACCACAAAACTTCTTTGAGATGTTTAGTAACCCTGTGTGGCAACCACCTCTCGGCGTGCTCGGAACAATGCTCACACTTGCCGCCGCACTGACTGTTTTCAGCAGTGTTTTTTACACTATTGCGACGAGCGACCTTGAAAATAATCGTTGATACAGCAGATTACTCAGGCAGAATAGACAGGTGAACTCGCAACCCAAAACCCTTGCGCAAAAAGTTTGGGATCGGCATGTTGTCGCAAGTGGTCAAGGTCAACCAGACCTTATTTATATAGATCTGCACTTAGTCCACGAAGTTACAAGCCCACAGGCATTTGACGGCTTGCGTCTTGCAAACCGCACGGTACGTCGACCAGATCTCACAGTGGCGACTGAAGACCATAATGTGCCCACAGAGAATATTCACCTGCCTATTGCTGACGAAATTTCGGCCAAGCAAATTGAAGTGCTTCGCAAAAACGCCAAAGATTTTAAAATCACTCTCTACCCAATGGGCGACGCTCGACAAGGCATTGTGCATGTGATCGGCCCAGAGCAAGGTCGCACACTGCCAGGCATGACGATTGTTTGCGGCGACAGCCACACAGCGACGCACGGTGCATTTGGTGCACTCGCATTTGGCATCGGCACGAGCGAAGTCGAACATGTTTTGGCAACTCAAACTTTGCCCCAAGAGCGCCCGAAGTGGATGAGCGTTACTGTCGACGGTGTTGCACCAAAAGGTGTCACCGCCAAGGACATCATCCTCGCTGTAATTGGCGAAATTGGAACTGGTGGCGGTATTGGTCATGTGATCGAATATCGCGGTTCGGCGATTCGTGCGCTGTCGATGGAAGGTCGAATGACCGTTTGCAATATGTCGATAGAGGCTGGCGCACGTGCTGGGCTTGTCGCACCAGACGATATAACTTTTGAATACTTACGCGGTCGCGAGTTTGCACCGAGTGGCGAACAATTTGAAGCAGCGATCGCTGATTGGAAGACTTTACAAACAGATGACGGCGCTGTGTTCGACAAGCAGGTGACAATTGACGCCAGCAAACTTTCGCCGAATGTAACTTGGGGTACGAACCCAGCCCAAGTTGTATCGCTAAATGGTTTGGTGCCGACACCAAGTGACTACAGCGATGCGACCGAGCGTGACAGCGTGACGCGTGCGCTTGAATATATGGGGCTAGAAGCCGGCACTGCGATTCGTGATATCAAAGTTGACACCGTGTTTATCGGCTCTTGCACCAATTCTCGAATCGAAGATTTGCGTGCGGCCGCAGATGTTGTTCGCGGGCGAAAAGTAAAAGTAAAACGGGTGATGGTTGTTCCAGGAAGTCACGCCGTGAAGTTGCAGGCGCAAGCCGAAGGTCTTGACAAAATTTTCATTGATGCCGGTATCGATTGGCGTGAACCTGGTTGCTCAATGTGCTTAGCAATGAACCCCGACAAACTTGCACCGCAAGAACGCGCGGCCAGCACATCAAATCGTAATTTTGAAGGGCGACAAGGACGCGGCGGTCGCACTCACTTGGTCTCGCCTGCAGTTGCTGCTGCTACTGCAGTCGCCGGCCATTTTGCTGCGCCGGAAGATTTGTCATGAAAGCCGTGCGAGTAATTTCTGGTCGCGGTGTGCCGCTCAAGCGCAGCGACGTTGACACCGATCAAATTATTCCGGCTGAATGGTTGAAGCGCGTTGAGCGAACAGGTTTCGAAAAAGGTTTGTTTTCGACTTGGCGAGACGACCGAAATTTCGTGCTCAACGACGAGCGTTACGCAGGCGCGTCAATTTTGGTTGCAGGTAAAAGTTTTGGTGTTGGATCTTCACGCGAACATGCTGTTTGGGCGATTCAACAAGGTGGATTCAACGCGGTAATCGCCCCAAGTTTCAGCGACATCTTTCGCAATAACTGTGGCAAGAACGGCCTGATTGCTGTTGTTTTGAGTGAAGAAATAGTCAAGAAACTTTGGCAGATTATCGAGAGCGACTCGACGACCGAAATCACAGTTGACGTTGAGCGTCTCGTTGTTGAAGTTGCGAGCACTGGTCTTTGTGAGACTTTCGAGATGAACGCTGATACTCAAAATAGATTTTTGAATGGGCTTGATGACATCTCGATTTCTTTGCAACACAGCGATGAAATTTCGCGTTTCGAAACTAGCCGACCAGCCTGGCTCTAGCTAGTAGCGATCGAACTCGTTAAGAACGAATTCAAATCAGCGAGTCGTTTGTCATTTGAGAAAACCTCAATTGGCGCCTGAGTCTCAAGTCGTAAACCACGCTGAATAATTCGACAAGTCGTGTGCTGGTTGTATTCAGCAAGTGTTACTGCCCAACCGTCTTTGCCGGCTCGTGCCGTTCGGCCAGAGCGATGTAAATAAGTTTTAACTTCTAGTGGTGGCACATAATGCACAACGATGCCGACGTCATCAATGTCAATTCCGCGCGCCGCGACATCTGTACAAACGAGAATATTCAGTTCGCGTTGGGCGAACTTGCGTAACGAGCGTTCACGCGCACCTTGGGCCATGTCACCGTGCAATGCCGAAACCTTTTCGCCAAGTGCGACAAGATCATCGGAAACTTTGTCGCATGCTCGTTTAGTGTCGCAGAAAACCACTGTTTGACCACCTGCGCGGGCCATGGCAGCGATAACCCGATTTTTATCCATGTGATGAACACCTAAAAATAAATGTCGCATCGTGCCAACCGTGTCGGTCGGCGCATCAATGCTGACTTCTTTTGGAGATTTCATGTAACGCTTTACGAGCGTCGCAACTTGCCCATCTAAAGTTGCCGAAAATAACATTGTCTGGTGAATTTTTGTGACGTGACGCAAAATCCATTCAACTTGGGGCATGAAACCCTCGTCGGCCATGCGGTCTGCCTCGTCAAGCACGATTACTTCCACATCACTTAGATCTGCCTCGTTCGATTTCAATAAATCAATCAATCGAAGCGGTGTGGCGATGACGATTTCGGCGCCGCGATTGAGTTGATCAACTTGCTTGTCACGAGCCGCACCGCCATAAACAGCAAGAACCCGCACACCGCAATGTTTGGCAATCGGCGCCAAGACATCGGTAACTTGAACAGCCAATTCACGCGTTGGCACAAGAACTAGACCTCGGGGTTTCTTGGCAACAGCAGTTTGGGTTACGCGCTCAATCATCGGCACACCAAATGCCAAAGTCTTACCAGAGCCAGTTCGAGCGCGACCGCACAGATCTTCTCCACTCAAGGCAACAGGTATTGCCTCGGTTTGAATTGCGAACGGAGCCGCAAAACCAGCCGCGGCTAAACCCGCGTCGACTCGCTCGCTGACCCCGAGTTCGGCAAAACCTGTTGGCGTTGCAACTGCTTGGCGAATATTCGAACTCGAGCCGATATTGCCACTGGCGTTCTCGGTTGACTCACCTGCAGGTCGCGGATTTTGCGGACGGTTCGGCGTGCGGTTTGAAGATTGATTGGTCGGGCGAGGCGTGCCGCGACGTGCTTTGGGGTCAGACATCTGAACGCTCAGGCTACCAACGCGACCGTCGTCGTCTTGGTCGGAAGCGTCGACGCTGTTCGCTGACTCGTGAGTCAGTTTTGCCTGACCGCTCAGACAGTAGACAAATGTTTAAGAGGTGTGTAGGGTCAAAAATCGTGTTTGACAATACTTCTCCCGAAAATTATCTGAGCAATATCACGGCACTTGACGAGCCGCTATTCACTGGTCGCAAGGGCATTACATATGACTGGCAATCTTTGTTGCTGCCATCTGAAATTACATTTGATGCTTCACTTCACGCACTTCTAAACGCTGGCAAGGACGACTCCGCCACTCGATACGCGTGACCGCGCAAGCGCGCCCAAATCGGGTGCTCGTTCTCGGCTGTGGTTCTGTTGCGCAAGCGGTAATTCCGCTGATTGTTCGCGACTTAAAACTTGATCCAAAATCAATTTCAATCGTTGACTTTGTTGATAACCGTCATCGCGTTGCAGATGTTTTGGCGATGGGAGTTAATTACAAAATCGGCCAAGTGACTCGTGAAAATCTTGACAGTTTTTTAACAGAGCGAGTTGCAACTGACGATATTTTGTTAGACCTCGCTTGGAATATTGATTGCACGACAATTCTTGAATGGTGTCGTATGCGTGGTGTGCGATATCTCAATACATCCGTTGAATTGTGGAACCCATACGACAACATGTCGACGACTCACCCACTTGACCGCACGCTTTATGTGCGCCATCAATCAATCCGCAAAATGATAGCGAAGTGGGGATCAAATAATGGACCGAGCGCAGTTGTCGAGCACGGCGCAAACCCTGGTTTAGTTTCTCATTTTGTCAAGCAAGCGCTGTTTGAAATCTCAAATAAAATTCTCACGGACGGTCGTGCGGGTTCGCGTCAAAGCGCGCTTGAGTCGGCACTGGCCAGCGAATCTTTTGATCGCTTGGCGATGTTGACCGGCACGCGTGTCATTCACATCAGCGAACGCGACACACAGATCACAAATCAACCAAAACAAGTGAACGAATTTGTCAACACTTGGTCGGTTGAAGGTTTCTACGAAGAAGGAGTTGCGCCAGCCGAAATGGGTTGGGGTACTCATGAACGATGGATGCCAGCCAACGCGCAAGTTCACGCCGATGACGGACCGTGCAATCAGATTTGTCTTGCGCAACCTGGTATGGAAACTTGGGTTCGCTCTTGGGTGCCGAGTGGTGAAATTCTCGGAATGATTATTCGTCACGGCGAGAGTTACACGATGAGTAATCACTTAACTGTGCGCGATGATTCTGGTAAAGCGATTTATCGTCCTACTGTTCATTATTCATATTGCCCGTCAAATGAAGCAATAAATAGTGTGCTCGAATTGCGTATGCGCAACTGGCTGAAGCAACCAACCGAGCGGATCATGAATAATGAAATTATTTCAGGCCGCGATGAACTCGGCGTGTTGTTGCTCGGTCACGACTACACCGGCTGGTGGACAGGTACGCGATTATCGATTGATGAAGCACGAACAATTACAACTGGGCAAAGTGCAACGACTCTGCAAGTTGCCGGCTCAGTGCTTGCTGCATTGAAGTGGATGATTGCGAACCCAACCCAAGGTGTGCGCGTGCCAGACGAACTGCCATGGAAGTCAGTTCTTGCTGACGCGCGACCATATCTTGGCGAGATTCATAGTGCCCCGACCGATTGGGACCCATTAAAGACCCGCAATGACTTGTTCCCTGGCTACGGCAATACAAGCCGATTAGACATGACTGACCCGTGGCAGTTCAGGAACTTTCTCGCGCCAACGCCTAGTTGATTAACTAGCCAACTAGCTAGTTGGTGTTGTCGTAATTTGCAGGCACACTGAAATATCATGATTAGCGGAAACGGACTACTACTTACGTAACGGCGCAGTCTCATATCACTGCAGCCGCACCCTCTGAGCCAAAAGGCCCAGGGGGTTTTCTTTTTACCAAAATTGATACGGGTAACTAATTCGCAAATTCGAGAAAATTTCAAACAGAAACGAGATACAAGATGCCACCGAAGCCAACTCAGCCCCGCAAGATGCAATTTGAGAAATATTCAAGTTCGGTGCCACTCGTACTTGCTGATCGCACTTGGCCGAACCGAATTATTGACAAGGCTCCTCTTTGGTGTTCGGTTGACTTGCGTGACGGCAATCAGGCTTTGATTGACCCGATGGATCCTGAGCGAAAATTACGGATGTTTAAGACGCTTGTGAAGATGGGTTTCAAAGAAATTGAAGTTGGGTTTCCGTCGGCCAGCCAACCCGATTATGACTTTGTGCGATTGTTGATTGAGCAAGATTTGATTCCTGAAGACGTGACGATTCAGGTGCTTGTGCAGTGTCGACGCGAGCTTCTTGAGCGAACCTATGACTGCATCGCTGGTGCTCCACGAGCGATCATGCACTTTTACAACTCAGTGAACCCTTTACAGCGCCGTGTCGTGTTTGGTCTTGATAAACCTGGCGTTATTGAGATTGCGACGAGCGCAGCAAAGATTTGTCGTGAACTTGAAACAAAATTAACAGGCACCAATTTGCGCTACGAATATTCGCCTGAGAGTTTTACTTTGACAGAGCCAGAGTTCGCAGTTGAGATTTGTGAAGCAGTAATGCAAGTCATTGAGCCAACTGTTGAGCGCAAGATTGTTTTGAACTTGCCGGCAACTGTCGAGTGCTATTCGCCCAATGTTTATGGCGACGTGATCGAATGGTTCGGTCGCAATGTACCCCGACGAGACAAACTCGTGCTGTCGTTGCACCCGCATAACGATCGCGGTTGCGCGGTTGCGGCTGCAGAATTCGGTGTCATGGCCGGCGCTGATCGTGTAGAAGGAACTTTATTCGGCAATGGTGAGCGCACCGGAAACGTTGACATCATTACGTTGGCGATGAATTTGTTTACGAACGGTGTTGATCCGCAACTAGACATCACGGATATTGACGCCTTGCGTCGAGATGCTGAATATTGCAATCGTCTCGCAGTGCCTGAGCGTCAACCATATGCGGGTGATCTTGTCTACACCGCGTTTTCGGGAAGTCATCAAGACGCAATCAAAAAAGGCCTCGATGCGCTGCCGAAAGATTACGACCAGTGGGCCGTACCATATTTGCCGATTGATCCAAAACATGTTGGTCGCACCTATGAGGCAGTGATTCGTGTTAATAGTCAGTCAGGAAAGGGTGGCGTCGCATACGTGATGCAAACCGAATATGGTTTTGCGTTGCCGCGGCGATTGCAAGTTGAGTTTTCAAAAGCAATTCAACACATCACAGAAGACTCAGGCACAGAAATTTCACCCGAGATTATGTGGGGTGCATTTGAGAGCGAATATTTGTCAGTGGAGTCAATGTTCAAGCTTGAAAGCCACGAAATGCGCAGTGACTCAAAGGGCACGACGACAATCAGCGCGCAGGTGCTGGTTCATGATGCGCCACGAACTTTGACTGGGCAAGGCAATGGTCCGATTGACGCATTTGTTAATGCACTGCGAACTGAGTTTAAAGTCGTATTTGATGTCAAGGATTACGTTGAGCACGCGCTGAGTCAAGGCTCTGAGGCCGTGGCTGTTGCATACATCGAAGGCGCCAATGACCAGGGCAATTTGCGTTGGGGTGTTGGCACCGACCCAAGCACAATCACCGCTTCATTACGTGCTGTGTTAAGTGCGTTTGAGCGTCAAGAAAACTTGGGGCTTTAAATACTTCAAGCATTTCTCAACTAGTCTCACTTGAGTGAAAGTCAGCGTTAATTTTGACAACTGTGCGTCTACTGGCGCATGCACGCAAATGTGCCCTGATGTTTTTGAGCTACGTAACGATGGCTTTTTGTATATCTTGAACGAAAACCCGCCGACCGAATTGCACGAATCAGTTATTGCTGCTGAAGAAATTTGCCCAACTGGGGCAATCACGATCGAATAATAATTCGCGCGTGGGTTTTTATTCTCGACTGAGTGCAGCTTGGCTTGCCAATGACTCAATGTTGTGCGTTGGTCTAGACCCAGATCTTGCAAGGTTCCCAGAAACTTTGCGAGGCGGAGTTCGAGACATCGAGACTTTTTGTAAGCAAATAATTGATGCGACTGGCGATTTAGTTTGTGCATTCAAACCACAGATCGCATACTTTGCCGCGCATGGCGCCGAGAAGCAACTTGAAAACATTTGTGCTTATATTCGCTTGCATTTCCCAGATGTTGTCTTAATTCTTGATGCCAAGCGTGGAGATATCGGTGATACGGCAAAACTTTATGCACGCGAAGCCTTTGTCAGGTATGGCGCCGATGCCGTGACCGTCAATCCGTATTTGGGCACTGACAGTCTTGAACCATTTTTTGCAACCCCCGACAAAGGCACGATTGTTTTATGCCGCACATCAAACGCTGGCTCAAGCGAGTTTCAGTCACTTGTTACAGATGGCGAGCCGCTGTACTTGCGCGTCGCACGAACCGCAGTCGAGACCTGGCGCGCGATTGGTGAATGCGCGCTCGTAGTTGGCGCGACATATTCTGCGGAGCTTGCCGCAGTGCGAGCGATTGTCGGCGAGATGCCAATTCTCGTGCCCGGTATCGGCGCCCAAGGCGGAGATATCGGTGCAGTCGTCAAGGCTGGTCGTGATACAAGTAGTCGCGGACTGATAATTAATTCGTCGCGCGCGATTTTGTATGCGGATAGTTCAAAATCTTTCGCCGACTCTGCGCGTAAAGCTGCGATTGAAACTCGCGATGCGATTAATCGCGCTCGCAATGTTTACTAGTCTTGCGCGTTGATAATTTCTTCGAGAATTACTTGATAGTTCAGCTTTTTGTCGGTACGCGAAGTCAAATATTTTTGCTTATATGACTCGTATTTTTCGTGATCAATAACTAGTGCCGCTTTAATCTCTTGCTCTGAATACTGACGATCGATATTAAAAATCGTCGCCCCAGTTGCTAGAGAAAAATTATAAATGAATGATTTTTTACGCTGATCAATGCCTGATTCAATAAGGTCAGACCACACTAAAACCAAGGGCTTGCCAAAACTGATTGCATAACTTATTGCGGTGCTGTTCGTTGCAATTACTAGTTCGCGTGACGCTACAAGCGAAGCAGTTTGATCGCTGATTGTTCTTCGCTCAGCAAATAATGGTTTGTGATCGCGTCCAGAATGCTTTGGGTGCACAGCAATATCCACTTTCAATTTAAGGACAGATTCGATGCTCGAGAAAAACCTTGACAAGTTTGGATACCAATCTTTGGGCAGTATTTTTTCAATCGTTCCGGTGAGAAGTTCATCGCGTGGAAATCCTGGAAAGCCTGTATCAAGGTAGACAGCAGCGTGCTCAGTCGTAATTTCAGTCAAGTTCAGCCTCAGAAATTGTGAGTAATCTGACGAATTAGCAGCAACAATTTTTGTAGTTTTAGGAAAGTCTCGTCTGACCATGCGATCAGATTCAGACCCACCGCTAACGACAAGTTTGGGCATAGCGAATCGCAACAGATTTCGTCGACCAAAATGGTAGAAATTCTTTAGATAATGCTTTAATTTTTCCAACTTGCTGGTTGTGGCTGGACTAGGCACAACTGCACCACCGACAACAAATCCAACTATTCGTGCTTTTGACCGCACAAGCGAAATACAAACACGAAATGACTTTAGATTTATTGGCTTGATATGCGAAAAGACAATTGAATTTTTTGAGATTTGTTTAAACTCGCGACGCCACTCATTGAGCGAAGAAAATCTAGTGACGTTAGCTAACTCGGATTGATTTGCATATGCTGCAGCAAACTCTGGCGTGAGCGCATCGATCAGTTCATGAACATGAACTTCCAAATGTTCAGATAAAAACTCAAGTTCAAATCTTTGCCAATCAAAATCCCTAAACCGATACGGCCAAACGACAATTAATTTCCGCTTGTCACTCACACTGTTGGTTTGACTTGACCCAGTGGCTTACCAAATACAGGAACTTTGGTGTAGGCAACAAAAGATTCGAACATCAAAATTGACTCAGATGTGTCAAGTACTCGTACTTGCTCCCACATTTTTCCTTCATGCCACGAACCAGCAAAATGAAGGAAATAGTTCGAGAACAAACTCGCTTCAATGCAACTTCTCATTAGTGGAAGATTACCTTGATATTCGTTATACAGAAATGGATACTTGTAGGCCATCTCATACGTCCACATCGCTTGAAATCTGTAATCCATCCACTCAACAAGATTATTTGACTGAACAAAGTGATTCAAAAATATTTGCTCGCCGCCGCCGTCTTTTTCCATCACATCTTTTGAAAAACTTTCATAATATTTTTTTAGCAATTCACTATGATTTTTAGAGTTGTAGACAAAAACTCCAGTGCATGCTTCATCCGCCTGTGGCTCAAGACCAGCCATCTCATATAGACCTTCTATTGAAATAAAGAGACTCGAATCCAAAGGATATTTTGAGTCGTAGTAGCGATTTCGCAAAAATGCCATACGACGGATTGCTCCGATGTAAGGGTATGCCAGATTTTTGCGCAAAGAAACAAGCCCAACTTTAGAATCTTCTCTTGCACTAAAAATATCCGGCGCGAGCGGACTGATTAAGATGTCAGTATCAAGGCAACAAATATTGTTAACTGACAAATTTTTATCTTTCAAAAAGCTGCCAATCAGAAATTTCTGCCAGTACGGATTTTTCCAGTCCGGGTGGGCCTGATTCACAAGATGGTCGTCAAATAGGATCAAACCGAGGTCGTGGCGCTTGCAATACATCTCCCAGGTATGAAACGCGTACTTCATAAATGGCTCGAGATATGCGTCACCGATCGCAATCGTT
>JBAXAW010000072.1:0-10601 GCA_037142305.1 Actinomycetota bacterium | reverse complement strand
CCAATGTTTAAATTAACTTTTTTGATGAACTATTTTCAATAACAATTGCAATTCCTTGGCCGACGCCGATACACATCGCTGCTAATCCGTAGCGACCACATGTGCGTTGTAAATTGTGAACAAGCGTTGAAAGAATACGAACGCCTGAGCAGCCAAGTGGATGACCGATCGCTATCGCACCACCTTGTGGGTTAACCTTATTTTTATCAAGCTCTGGCCATGCGCGTAAACACGCCAAACTTTGTGCCGCAAATGCTTCGTTTAATTCAACACTGTCGATGTCATCCCAAGTAAGGCCTGCAAGTGCAAGTGCTTTTTGCGCAGCCTCGACTGGGCCGATGCCATAAAGCTGCGGCTCGACTCCGGCGGTTGCCCTTGAAACTATTCGAGCAAGCGGTTTCGCATCAGTTCGATTTAATGCCGCACTCGACATCAGCAATGTTGCTGCTGAGCCATCATTCATTGGCGATGAATTACCGGCGGTAACAGTGCCGCCTTTGCGAAATACTGGCTTTAAGCTCGAAAGTTTTGAGACCGTGCTGTCAGCACGAATGCATTCATCGCGCGCAAGTTCGACGTTTGGATATGCAACGACTTCATTTGCGAAAAAGCCTGAATCCCAAGCAGCAGATGCTTTAGCGTGAGATTCCGCAGCGAATTGGTCTTGCTCATCTCTCGTTATTGAATATTTATCCGCAAGTAATTCGGCGCCTTCACCAAGCGCAACTGTCCATGCCTCAGGCATATTTGAATTAATCATTCGCCATCCGAGAGCTGAGTTCCACATTTGCTCGTGAGAAGTCGGAAACGCCTTTGATGGTTTAAGCATCACCCAAGGAGCGCGAGTCATTGATTCAACTCCTCCTGCGATCACAACATCAACTTCGCCTACGGCAATCGCGCGTGAAGCACTAAAAACTGACTCTAAACCTGAACCACATAAACGATTTACAGTCGCACCTGGCACTGTTGTTGGAAGGCCAGACAGCAGAACAGCCATTCGAGCAACGTTTCGATTATCTTCGCCTGCGCCATTTGCATCACCAAAATAGACCTCGTCAATGTCGACAGGATCCAAATTTTGATTTCGCGCGACTATTGATTTAACAGCGTGCGCCGCAAGATCATCGGCGCGAACCCCAGATAGTGCCCCACCCAATTTGCCAATCGGTGTTCGAACAGCATCGACTATAAAAACGTCTTGTATTGCAGAATTAGCCATGACTTAGTTACCTCTCTGATCAAATTGAAAATTTTCAATATGTAAACGACGTTTAACAGGGAAGATAGTTAGTTTTGGAAACTTTTTAAGTAGCAAACCCCAGATCCCGCCTTTAACAAAAAGAGCAAAAATTACCGCAACGACGCCAGTAACAATCAAGAAAGTCGGATCAGAAAAAAATTCATGATTGCTCACAAAGTCACGAACCAAATAATAAAGCACTGCGCCGATGATCGGACCTTCAATAGTGCCAATACCTCCAATTACTACCATCACAATTATTGGGGCTGTCCAAGAACCAATATTGAACGCCGCGTCTGGTTGCACACTCAAGCCCTTGATGTAATACGTGGCTGCTGCTAACGATGTGAAAAACGATGCAACAATGTAGGCGACGAATCGCACACGATATGAGTCAACACCAAGCGACCTCGCCCCAGTTTCGTTATCTCGAACTGACTGAAGTGCCAAACCAAAGCGGCTTCGCAAAAAGAGATATACAAAAACCACTGATACAACAGCTACTGCAATCGCAATAAAGGTTGTCATCTCGTATCGACCGCTTTTAAGTGTTTCTGGTACTTCGAGGCTGGTACCGGTACCTGCACCGATAACTGAGCTTTGATTATTTTTTACAATTAGTCGCGCAACTTCGGCAATTACCCAAGTTCCAATGGCGAAATAACCACCGCGCAATCTAAACGCAACTAAACCAAGCGGTATTGACATGATTGCAACAATGATCGCCGATGGAATAACAGCCAAATAAATATTTATTCCGAATCCATTTGCCAGAACGATTAACGCATACGCGCCAAGCCCGACAAAGGCCTGCTGTCCAATTGAAATTAACCCACTAAAGCCTGTCAACAAGTTCCACATAGATGCAAGCACGATAAACACACATAGATCAATTATTTTTCCTTGCGATGCTTTGTTGTCACCTGATGCAATAAACAACATCCAAAAAACACAAATCAAAAGTACTGATTGACAGATGCGACTCGTAACAGTCGTGCGACTAACGCTGAATTCTTGAATGCTTGTCATCGAAGTTCGTCTTTTCCAAAAATTCCCATTGGTCGGACTAATAACACAATCAAAAAGACAAGATGACCTATCAACTGTTTCCAACCTGGGTCGATCTCAGCACCGATCGTCTGTGCGATTCCGAGAATTATTCCACCGCAGAGCGTTCCCCAGAGCGATCCGAGACCTCCGATGATGACTGATTCAAATGCATATATAAGGAGTGCTGGGCCATCGGCTGCAGAAAATTGAGTCTGCATCCCGTTGAAAATGCCGGCAAGCGCCACTGTTGTAACTGCGATCGCAAATGCGACTGCATAAATAACGCGAATGTTTACCCCCATTAGTCGGGCGATATCTGGATCATCCGATGTCGCCCGAAAAGCCCTACCGATTCTGGTTCGACCAATGAAGAGCGAGAGTAAAACCAAAACCAAAACCGCAACTACAAATCGAGTCAACGGAAACAATCCAATTACAACATCGTCGCCAACCAATTTGAGAGACCGATTGCCGAAGTCACCAATATTCAATGCTCTTGGATTTGCCGCATATTGCTGCAGGAGAACATTCTGTATCGCGATTGACAATCCGAAAGTTGCAACTATTTGAAACGACGGATCAACGCCGACGACACGGTTAAAAATCGCTACTTGTAATCCAATACCGACAAGTGCAGATAGTGGCAGAACCACCAAAATCGCCAAAAATGGATTTAGCCCCGTTGCGAGACAAAAAGTCGAAGCAATAAATGCAGACCCGACGGCAAGATCTCCATGTGCCAAGTTGACTAGTCGCATCACACCAAATGAAACTGAAAGTCCGGTCGCATACATCGCATATAGTCCGCCGACTAGAAGTCCTTGGATGATTGCATTTAACCAATTCACTTGTTGACACCAATCCCGAAATACGCGGACGCAATTTGCTCGCGTGAAAGATCAGCAGGTTTACCTTCAAGCGAAACTTGACCCTCGAGCAAACAGTATGCATATTCGCTCGCTGCTAGAGCTTGATTAGTGTCTTGCTCAACATAAATTAGAGAGCATCCAGTTGCACGAATTCTTGGAAGAATTTCGTAGAGTTTTTTTACAATTATCGGGGCAAGGCCAAGAGAAACTTCGTCAAGCAAAAGCAGTCGAGGGTTGCTCATTAGCGCACGACCAATTGCCAACGCTTGTTGCTCACCCCCAGAGAGTTTGTCGGCACGTCGATCAGTAAGTTTTGCCAACATCGGAAACACCTCGTAAACAAGCTCGCGATTCCAAACTCCTTGCCGTCGAGAATATGCTCCGATTGAAAGATTCTCGTCAACTGTAAGGCTTCGAAAAATTCGACGACCCTCAGGGACTAATGCAATCCCCCTATTTAGTCGCTCGTGCGGCTGCAAATTCACAATTGATTCACCGTCAAAAATTATTTCGCCGAAGATCACATCAACAACCCCGGCGATAGCTTTCAAGAGCGTTGACTTGCCCGCACCATTGGCGCCGATAACTGCGATTGCTGCACCGTCGTTAACATTCAGCGAAACATCGAACAATGCCTGAAACTGCCCATAACCAGCAGATAGATTTCGTACTTCAAGAAGCGACATCTAAAAACTACTCATTACCCAAATAAATGCTTTGCACTTCAGGTGAAGCCATTACATATTTCGGATCGCCACACATCAACACTCGCCCATAATCAATTGCCAAAAGTTGATCTACGACTTCAAGAAGTGCGTGCACAATGTGTTCAATCCAAATTAAGGTGATGCCAGTTGTGCGAATTAATTTAATTGTGGCAATTAATTCGTGTACTTCCATTTCTGTAAGTCCACCTGCAATCTCATCTAACAATAAAACCGAAGGTTCAATTGCAAGTGCTCGAGCCAACTCAAGTCTTTTTCGTTCGAGCAAAGTGAGTCGGCCAGCAACGACATTTGCTTTTGCAGTCATCCCAGTTGTTTCAAGGGCAAAAGCACAGGCTTGATTTATTGATTTTGATTTTCGCGATTTTCCGCGTCCAAAAGTTGCGCCGACAAGAATATTTTCATAAACAGTTAGACCTTCAAATGGTCTCGGAATTTGCGACGTACGACCGATACCTTTACGGCTTCGCTGATGACTAGGCACGTTGGTGACATCAATGCCCTCAAATAAAACACTGCCACTTGATGGTGCGAGATCTCCAGCGAGAATATTTAGCATCGTGGTTTTACCTGCGCCGTTTGGCCCAACAACACCCAACGCTGAACCCGATTTTATGGTTGCATTCAAATTTTCAAGAACTGTGAGGGTTCCGAATTGCTTCGAAACCCCCACAAGTTCAAGTAACTCTGTCACTTCTTTTATTCTCCGCTATCTATGCCGTGATTGGCTCAATTGTTCCACCAGTTGGCACACCAGGATTGAGGCTGTTGTCAACAATCACGAGGTCATAACCGGTTGGAGTATCTGCTTCGCGCCATTGACCGCCACACAAAGCTGTCTTAGCAACGTTTGGAATTGGTCCACTTGTGAAGTCAACTGTTCCAACGATGGTATCAATTTTCATTGTCTTGATTGCATCGCGAATAGCTGTTTTGTCGGTGCTTCCTGCGGCAACGAGTGTTGCGATTGCAACTTCAAACAATGCGTGAGCAAAACCGATTGGTTGTGTCCACTGCGCACCACTTGAGGCTGTGTAGGCATCTGCGAGTTCTTTCGCAGAAGCACCAGTTAGCGAACTTGAATAAGGATGATTTGGACTCCACCAAACTTCAGAGGAGAGACCAATGCCATCTTTGCCAAGTGCTTGAATCGATTCTGGGAAGAGCAATGCTTTTCCGATTGATGCAGCCTTTGGCACGAAGCCTTGTTGCTTTGCTTGCTTCCAGAAAGTTGGGAAATCTGGAGGAATCACTACGCCAGTGATAATTTCAGCTTTCGCTTTCTTGAACGCAGCAATTTGCGCGGTGAAGTCTTGGTTGAGATTTTCGTATCGACCTGGATCGGTCAATTTGAAACCTGCAGCAGTTAGCGCTGGAGGGAAACCAACTGTGGTATCTCCCCATACGTTTCCGTCACCATCATTCGGGAACAATCCGCCTACTGACTTGTTGGTGTCAAGCGAACTCCACATTGAAATGAATTGTGGAATGATGTCTTCGAGACCCCAGAAGAAGTGGTATGTCCAGTTGAAAGTTGTCTCTCCTGGTTTTCCACCTCGACCAATGAACCATGCTTGCCACGGTGCGAGACTTGAAATACAAGGCACGCCGTTTGCTTCGCACTGATCTGATACTGGATTGGTTGTGTCTGGAGTATTACCTACAAGCATCAAGTCAATTCCGTCTTCGGTGATCAACTTGCCAGCCTTAGCAGCCGCCTTTGTTGGATCAGACTCAGAGTCCTCAGAAAGGATTTCTACTTTGTATGACTTGCCGCCAACACGAAGTCCATCGGCAAGGAATGTTTTAATTCCCTCGAAAATGAATGCATCTGCCGAAGCGAATGCTGCAAGTGGACCTGTCGCTGGCGAAACGTAACCGATTTTGATGGTGCCGTCAGCGCCACCTCCACCAGTGATACCAGTGTCTGTCGCAGGTGCAGTCGTTTCTGCAGTTGCAGTCGTGTCTGTAGTTGCGCTGTCTGACTTTGAGCACGCAGCAAGAATCGCTGCTGCGATTCCGCCACCACTCAACGCGAGAAACTTACGTCTCCCAATCGGGGCTCGAAAGCCACTGTCTTGTTCTATATTTTCATTCATTTATCTCTCCCTTTTTTGGTTTATGTTTTATTTTTATAATTAATTCGTTAAATAAATTCAATTCTCTAATTTGTCGCTAGCGGTCTGACTCCATCGAAAGCTCCTTGCAACAGCAACTCAATTGATGCTGCGTCGAAGTTTCGAGGATTGGTGCGAATCTCAGCTGCAGCCCGAGTTGCCACTTCTGCCAGATTTTCACGATGTAAGCCAAGTTGCGCAAGTGACGATGGGACGCCGCTGCGTTTTGCAAGATCCCAAAGACTTCCCGCGACATCGTCCTGGCGGCAATCTAAAGCATGCGCTAACTGGGCCATTTCAAATGGCAAGACAGGTGCGTTGAAGGCAATTGCATGTGGCAAAACAACTGAGTGCGCATCGGCATGAACTAGCCCGAATGCCCCGCCCAAAACGTGACAAATCTTGTGATGAAAGCCAGCCGACGTATCGCCTAGCGAGATGCCGGACATTGCAGCACCATAAAGAAGTTGAGCGCGTGCCTCAATATCTTTAGGGCTCGACATGACAAGCGGTAACGACAAATTTATTGCTCGAATGCCCTCAAGGGCGATTGCAGTTGTAATCGGGTTGCAACCTGTTGCATAAAGCGATTCAACGCTGTGGGCAAGAGCATTAAATGCAGATGCGCCGGTGACGCTTAACGGTAAGTCGACGGTTAATTCGGCGTCATACAACGACACACGAGGCAAGACAATCGCATCACTACCTGTCTGTTTATGTCGATCTCCGGTTAATCCATAAATAGTTGTTTGTTCACTACCTGCATACGTCGTTGGTATTGCAATAATTGGAATTCGATGCGAAAGCGCAATTGCTTTGGCTAATCCAGTTGATGATCCGCCGCCAACACATACAACCAAATCGGCGCTCGAATTAGTTACCGCATTTCGTGCTGCTTCTGCAAGTTCAACGGGTACGTGTTGCTTGACATCGGTCCAAGTTGAAACCAACTTGTTGCCAATTAGTTCTTCAATTGATTTTTGAAGCGCTAATGCGCCACCATCAAGAATTAAGAAAACTTTCTGCGCATTTAGCTCTGAAACTTCAGCACCTAAAGTATTGCGAACACCGGGACCAAAAACCATTTTGCGATTTCTCTGCACGTATGTGAATGATGAGGCGTTCATTAAGCACTCTGCAATTCTCTAAGAGCATTAATTTCACGATCGGTTACTGCTTCTGTTGTAAAAATATTTTCGTCAATACGAAGTTTCCATCCCGTATTTTCGATGCACTGTTCGGCAGTTACCCCAAGATGCATTTGTGTTTGTACAAGTTCGCACGTCTCTGGATCTGGCTCAAGAACCCCAAGATCAGTTATGACAATTTTGGGCCCTCCGCCTCGCAGACCCAGTCGCTCACGGTGACCCGGGCCGTCACCAAAACCAAAAGAAGTTCTAAAGTCGCACCGATCAACAAAAGCCCTTTTTGTTTGACGCATGATGACAATTACTTGGCCAGCAGTAGCCGCGATCTCTGGTGCGCCGCCGGCACCGGGCAAGCGGGTCTTTGGCTTGTCATATGAGCCAATAACCGTTGAATTGATGTTTCCGAATTTGTCGAGTTGAGCACCGCCAAGAAAACCAACGTCAATACGACCAGCCTGCAGCCAGTACGAAAATATTTCAGGAACGCTGACAACCGAGTCTGAAGTGTCAGCAAGTTCTCCGTCTCCGATTGATAGCGGCAACCTTGTTGGCTTTGAACCAATGCATCCTGACTCATATATAAGGACAGGCTCAGGAGAATATAAACGACGCGCAAGGTTCGCAGCAGTGCTTGGCAGCCCAATGCCAACGAAACAAGCAGCCTTGCCAGCGGCAGCCAAAGTGCCCAAAACCCGCGCAGCATTGACAATCATCAGATCATCAGTTGATATTTGATTTGCGCTAGTTGATGCGCTGGTCGACGCGCTAGTTGATGCGATAACCATTGGCTTACACCAAAGCCGAAATGCCGACTGACCGGCTGAAAGAATCAAAATCTGTCGTACCTAATATGTGATTCTTTACCCATTCCACGAAACTCTCGCGGTCTTTTGCAATGTCATCCCAAGATTTGTAAAACGAATTATCTCGTTCGCTATAACCAGATGCATAGCTTGGATGCGCGCCATTACTCACAAGACAAACCGCGCTTACTACCCAAGAAGGTATAACTACTCCTCCGCTAACTGGTGTCAATTTGTCAACAATTTCTTCAACGGTGACGATTGATGCTTTGGCAGCGAGCACAGCTTCACGTTGCACACCAAGAAGACCCCAAAGTTGCACATTGCCTTCGCGGTCGGCACGTTGCGCATGAATTATCGAAACGTCTGGATTAATTGCTGGCACAGCAGTCAGTTCTTCATCGGTAAATGGACAACTAATTGTTTTGATTGATGAAGTCTGATCTACCAAATCGGTGCCAACGTAACCTCGCAAGACTCCGAACGGAAGCCCCGATGCTCCTGCAACATAACGAGCAGCCATACCGGCGTGACTATGTTCTTCAATTTCAATTTGATGTGGCCAGTTATTCTCGACAGCATCTCGAAAACGATGCAACGATCCAACCCCAGGATTGCCACCCCAAGAAAAAGTAAGTTTGCTCACACAACCAGCACCGATTAGTTGGTCGTAGACCATGTCGGGGGTCATGCGAATTGCATGCAGATTGCGACGCGATTGGCGAATAATTTCGTGGCCGGCAGCGTGCGGTATTAAGTGAGTGAATCCTTCCATTGCAATTGTCGAGCCATCTTTTACATAACGAGCAATTGCTTCTTTAAGCGAAAGAATCTCGGCCATTAGTTTTTTGTCGCATCTCGCGGATACCAAGGTGGAAGTTTTGCATCAACATTTACCCAGATACTTTTTGCTTCGGTGTATTCGCGTATCGCTTCGAATCCCATTTCGCGGCCATATCCAGATTTGCCTGTTCCGCCGAATGGCGAATTTGGGCTCACACGTTTGTATGAATTTATCCAAACCATGCCGCTTCGAATTTGCGAAGCAACGCGGTGCGCGCGCGATAGATCGTTCGTCCACAATCCACCGCCGAGGCCGTACTCAGTTGAATTGGCAATTTCAAGTGCTTCTTGCTCTGTTTTAAATGTCGTCACCGTCACGAATGGGCCAAATACTTCTTCGTGGCATACTCGACTTTCGTTATTACGAACTCGAACAATCGTCGGCAAAACATAACAACCATTGCGCAACGCAGGGTCATGTGGAGATTTTCCGCCAGTAAGAATTTCTCCACCTTCATCAACCGCAACTTTTACAAAGTCAAGAACACGATCACGGTGCATTGCCGAAGTGAGTGGACCCATTTCAGTTGTTGGATCGAGTGGGTTTCCGATTTTGATTGACTTCGCAAGAGCAACGAATTTGCTTATAAATTCTTCGGCGATTTCTTCTTGCAGAATTAAACGGCTTCCGGCAATACATGCCTGTCCTTGATTATGAAAAATTGCGAAGGCGCTACCGTTTATCGCTGCCGCAATATTGGCATCGTTAAAAACGATATTTGCTCCTTTGCCACCTAATTCGAGTTGGACTCGTTTTAGATTGCTCGAAGAATGTTCAACAATGCGTCGCCCAACTGTTGTTGAACCCGTGAATGCAATTTTCGCAACATCTAAATGAGTTGCAAGTCGTTCACCTGCGGTGTTTCCAAAACCAGGGACGATATTTACTACGCCGTTCGGAAACCCAACTTCGCGCATTAACTCGGCTAAGCGCAAACTCGTGAGTGGCGTTAGTTCGCTCGGCTTTAGAACAATCGTGTTTCCGGCAGCAAGTGCTGGCCCCATCTTCCAACTGCAAAACATCAACGGAAAATTCCACGGGACTATTGCACCGACTACACCGAGTGGCTCACGCAAGACGTAATTTAAAAACCCTGGCTCAACTGGCATTACATCGCCCTGAATCTTGTCTGCCATCCCGCCGAAATACCTAAAACAAGCGGCCGTTCGTGGCACATCCAAAAATCTTGAGTCCTTTATTGGATGTCCGGTATTGAGACTTTCAAGTTGTGCAAACTCTTCAGAATTAGCTTCAAGTGCGTCTGCCAATTTGAGAAGTAGTCGACCTCGTTCTGCTGCGGCAACCGCCTTCCATTTTGGAAACGCTGCTTTTGCAGCCGCCACAGCAAGATCAATATCAGCCTGTCGGCCTTCAGCAATTTCAGTAATCAATGAACCGTCATGCGGGTTAACCACCGGCAAACGGTGACCACCGATTGCGTCAACGAACTCGCCGTTTATAAACAGCTGATTTTGCATGTTTTTGTTTTAGAAACTAACTGGATACTGTGGTGCCTTACCACTGGCGATAAGCCCTGGCAGGTCTGCTGAGTTGTTCTCCCAGACGAGAAGCATCGAACGTTTTGAACTGAATCCTTGGTGCCGAATATCTGCTGGCATTGCAGCACAGTCACCCGCTCTCATTGTTACCTTTGCGCGGGGTGCTCCTGTTTCGCGATCGGCAACATCCCAAACGATTTCGTCAGACAATTGAATGAACCATTCAACGCGATCGTTGCCGTGCACGATTGGCAAAATATATTCTTCGGTAGTTGGGCAGTAAAGACTTTCTTTACAAACACT
>JBAXAW010000071.1:0-10744 GCA_037142305.1 Actinomycetota bacterium | reverse complement strand
CCGTGAGCGACCATGCCGAACATTGCTGCGTTGATTCCAAAACTTGTCAGAGTTGAGATACCGAGCATGACGAATCCCATGTGCGCAACTGATGAGAAGGCAATTAGCCGCTTCATATCTGTTTGCGCGAGACAACCAAGTGCGCCGTAGATGATTCCGATGACGGCGAGACCGCCGATGTACGGCGCCCACTCGCGTGCTGCGATCGGCAAAATTGGTAACGCGATTCGCACAAAACCGTAGGTGCCCAGTTTGAGCAGAATTGCAGCAAGAATAACTGAGCCCTGCGTTGGCGCTTGAGTATGTGCGTCGGGCAGCCAAGTGTGAAATGGAAACATCGGTACTTTGACTGCGAAGCCGACAAACATTCCAGCGAAAATCCAAATCTGAATATTTTTACCGATGCTGCCACTGTGCTCAATTAGATAAGGAATGCTGAAACTCTCTGCGCCTGTTTTAAAAAACAGCGCCAAGAATGCGACAAGCATCAGCGCTGAGCCGAACATTGTGTAGAGGAAGAACTTGATTGATGCATATTGGCGTTGCTCGCCACCCCACACACCGATCATAAAAAACATCGGCAACAATACGAGTTCAAAGAATACGAAGAACAAAATCAAATCTTGGGCGATGAATGTACCGGCCATACCGGTTTGCAAAACAAGTAACAGCGAAAAGAAAGCCTTTGGCTTGCCGGGGCTCGGCACGTGATCGAGCGAATAAATCACAACCAACAAAGTAATGACCATGCTCAATAGGTAAAGCGGAAGACTGATGCCATCGACGCCAATAAAATACGAACTCTTAATTACTGAAATCCATTTTTCATTGGCAACGAATTGCATCTTTTCAGCCTGATTAAAGTCAAACTTAAAAGCCGTATAGATACCAACTGCGAGCGTCGCAATTGACGTGATTAGAGCAACCATTTTCACCGACTGGTCTTGGGCTTTTGGCATCAGCATCATCAATACAACGCCAACCATTGGCAGGAATGTGCCGAGGCTCAGCAACCAGTTGTTCTCCTGCAACATGTTCATATCTTTATTCTCCCTTTTCCGACTAGTTACGTATTAATAATGACGAGGACGAGTGCAGCAACTGCGGCCGCACTAAACAATAAAGCTCCATATTGACTTACTTTGCCAGATTGAGTTGGTTGTGCGGCAGTACCTAGAGATTTGGTTAGCGTCGCCGAATTGTTTACAGTACCGTCGACTACACGTTGATCAATATTTTTGTAAACCCAAACTGAAAGCTTTCTTGTTGAGTTTGCTAAACCATGCAGAATACCGTCCAGAACATTTTGGTTGAACCAGTAGGCAGCGCTCGCAATTGGATATGCGATACTCCGAACAATTACTTTCTCGTAGAAGGCGTCTAAATAGTATTTGTTGACCAAGAATTTGTGACCGAGTCCAAGTAACTTCACGCGCTGTGTGAGCCCAACAAGTCGGGGATCTCGCTTTGTAAACAATCTGGAACTAATCAACCACGAAATTGCGATACCCGCGAACACAATGACTAATGACAGCGACGCCTTCGACCACATAAACGGTGCATGATGCAGTTCTGGCGCAAACTCACTATGGCGCGGCTCGACCCATAATTTCATTCGTTCCCAACTTTCGCCAAATGGAGTGGCATTGAGAAACCCAGAACCAAGTGCTAGTACCGACAAAATCATCAACGGAACCGTGATTAATAAACCGGATTCGTGCGGGCCGTGAGCTTCGCCTGAATCGTGCGCATCATGCGTTGCAAGTGAGTCGTGCACGTCGTGCGTTGCGTGTGCGTCATGCGAATCGTGAGCTGAGTGGCCGGCTGATGCCCCGCGTGGTTCACCGAAGAAAGTCAAATATGTTGCTCGCGTCATATACGCAGCCGTCATGAACGCGCCAATCAGGCCGATAATCATGAAGTTTGTGTAGCCATTGTGTCCAACATTGTCGATGATCTCGTCTTTAGAGAAGAAGCCCGAGAATGGAAATACGCCACATAGAGCGAGTGTTGAAATAATCCAAGTAATAAATGTGATCGGCATAACTTTGCGTAATCCACCCATGTCGCGCTTCATATCAAACGAGTGATGCGATGCGCTGTGGCTAATTGAGCCAGCCCCTAAAAATAAACACGCTTTGAAAAACGCATGAGTGAAAATATGAAACACCGCTGGCATCCATGCTCCAGCACCAAGACCGAGCATCATGTAACCAAGTTGCGAGACTGTTGAATATGCGAGCACGCGCTTAATATCATTTTGCACAAACGCAAGTGCTGCAGAAATCACAATCGTGATTGCGCCGATAATCATGATCAGGTTTCCGCCACCGCCAAGAATGTTTAAACCGACGAAAAATACCGGATACAAACGGGCAACTAAATAAACGCCAGCCACGACCATCGTCGACGAATGCAATAGCGAACTAACCGGTGTTGGGCCAGCCATTGCGTCAGGCAACCAAGTGTGCAATGGAAACTGACCACTCTTGCCAATACAAGCGATAAATAGTGCAACAGCGGCAATTGTGATCACGGTGCTATTCGGTGCGCCAGAAAGCGCCCAAGCCGAGATTCCGCGAATCGAGAAACCTGAAACACCGAGATGCTCTTGTGTCCAGTTGTTAGCCGAGAAGTAAAGCATCGTTATACCAACAAGCAAACCAGCATCACCAGTACGAACTGTGAAGAATGCTTTCAATGCTGCTCTGCTGTTTGCATCGTCTTCCCACCAATGGCCAATCAACATAAAACTGCATAAGCCCATGATTTCCCAGCCGAGTAGAAACAACATCATGTTGTCAGCCAAGACCATCGCCAACATTCCACCAGAAAACAATGTCAGTGCAGCAAAGAAATGTGTATACCGGCGATCACCGCGGAGGTATTCAAGCGAATAAATTTGAACAAGTGTCGAAATAAATGCAACCACTATTAAAACGAGAACCGAAAGCCCATCAATGTGTTGGCCGATACCGAAATCGAAGCCGCCACTGCGCCACCACGACCAAGATTTAATAACAGGTTCAACGAACTGCTCTTCGGTTGCACTATTCGTGCGTTGAATCCATTGGTAACCGGCACCTGCGGCCAACACAAGAGACGAAAGCATTGACAGCACACCAAGTTCGCTGCCTTTCATTGGTAGGCGCTTGCCGATCAAAATAATTAGTGCAAATGCAATTGCTGGTACAACCGGAATCAGCCAAGCATGCTCAAGAAACCAGCCAGATACGAGAGGTGCAAGAACTTCAGACTCAGAGGCGAACAGGTTCATCCGCGCATCTCCGAAAGGTCATCGACTGAAATTGTTTTCTTATTGCGGTAGACGAGCAGAACTAAGCCAAGACCGACTCCGACTTCGGCTGCAGCCACAGCAATTATGTACAGAGCAAATACATGACCGTCTGTTGAGCCGTTACGTAAAGCAAACGTCAACAAGTTGATGTTCACCGAATTTAAAATCAATTCGATTGACATCAACATTAATACGGCATTTTTTCGAGCGACAACGCCATAGACACCAACACAAAATAAAACTGCAGCCAAAAATAAGAACTGATTGACAAACATCTGGTCAGTCCTTTCTCGCCAAAACGATCGCACCTACGACTGCCGCCAAAAGCACAAACGAAAGTGCCCAGAATGGCAACAAGTATGGGCCGAAAATCTGATCGGAGATTTCTTGACTTGAAACAACTGTCGAAGTCTGTCGCAGTTTCTCATCGCCAAACGAACTAATGAGTGCCAAACCCATGGCTGCGAGCATCACCAGCGCAACTGGAATACCGAGCTTTTTGTAACTGTTGTTTAAGTCAGACTCTGCGCCAATTCTGGCTCTGGTAAGCATCGTGCCGAAAAGAAACAACACCATCACTGCACCTATATATACGAGTACCTGAGTCACAGCCACGAACTCGGCTGCCAACAAAATGTATTGAGCGGCCGCGCCGGCGAGCACGACAACCAGCCAAAGCGCCGCATGCACGACATTATTTGTTGTGACAACTCGCAAGGCAGCGACGATCATCACAATTGCGATAATCCAGAAGCCGATGTTTTGTGCGATCACGATTTACTTACTAAGCCTTTCAAATTTATGTTCATTTCTTCTTTTTGTCTGCGCCAGCTTCGAGTTCTGGTGCTTCTGGGACTGTTTCCATCCACTCACTGAGTTTCGTTTTGTCGTGCAATAGATCTGAGATATTTGGCTCGGAGTATTCGTACTCTGGGCTCCAGAACAGCGCATCAAACGGGCAAACTTCAACACAAATTCCGCAGTACATACATAGTGCATAGTCAATGTCGAAACGATCTAGCAAATTAACTTGACGAGGTTTTCCACCTTCACGGCGCGGTGGTGCGAGTTCTTTGTGCGCTTCAATATAAATGCACCAGTCTGGACAAGAGCGTGAGCACAACATGCACGAAGTGCAATTGTCCTGGTGCAACGCAATAACTCCACGCGAGCGAATCGGTGGAGTTTCTTTTTCGTGCGGATACTGCACGGTGTTCGAACCGTTGACAGTTGTCTTAAACAACGTGCCGAGAGTAACGCCGAGTCCTTTAACGAGTCCGGGAACTTTTGCCACTTAAAACACCACCTTTAGAATTGCTGTAACCATAATGTTGATAAGTGCAACTGGGATCAAACCCTTCCACGCGAACCTTTGCAATTGATCTTCGCGAAGTCGTGGATAACTGAATCGTATCCACATGATGAAGAACACGAGCAACATCATCTTCGTGAACATAATTAGCGGACCGACAAAGTTCATCCAGTTGGCAACATCATCAATTGATGTCCAACCGAACCAAGTGAAAGGAACTCCCCAACCACCAAGAAACAAAACTGAAGCGATCATCGCAAAAACACCAGCTGTAGCGAATTCTCCGATAAAAAATATTAGGAATCGAAAACCCGAGTATTCGGTCATGTAACCAGAAACAAGTTCACTTTCGGCAATCGGCATGTCGAATGGTGCTTGTGTGAGTTCTGCCTGAATTGCAATCATAAAAATAATGAAACCAAAAAACTGACTGATCACATAAGGATGGCCAATTGCATCAATGCCAAACATCGAACCAGTATTTTGAGCGACAACAATCTTCTGTAAGTTCATTGTGCCTGCTTGAATGACAACACCCATTACTGCGAGCACCATCGGCAACTCGTAAGCGATTAACTGACCAGCAGCGCGCAATCCGCCCAGTAATGAATATTTATTGGCGCTTGACCAGCCGGCGATCAGAATTCCGAGAACTGAAACTGATGAAACGGCAAGTGCATAAAATACCCCTGTTTCAAAATCTGTGAACCAAGCCTCAGGGCCGAACGGCACAACGACGACAAGCAAAAAGGTGCTGACCAAAACGATGATCGGTGCCATTTTGAAAATACGCGCATCTGCGCGGTCTGGCACAATGTCTTCTTTTTGTAACCATTTGCCAACTTCGGCGAAAAGTTGCATCGAACCATAAGGGCCGGCTTCCATTGGTCCGAGGCGACTCTGCATAAATGACATCATCTTGAATAAAAAGACATAGACAATTGTTCCGGCTGGAAGTAACACTGCAACTAATCCGCCAAGCACACGCAACAACGATTGTCCCCAGTATGGGACTTCAGCCAACAATGCGATCATCGGTCAATGTCGCCAAGAATGAAATATAGAGAAGCGAGAATCGTCACGATGTCAGGTACGTAGACACCACGCAACAACCACGGCGTGATTGAAATGTTATTGAAACTCGCTGAGCGAATTTTTACTCTGAACGGACCAAGATCGCCACGCGAGATAACGTAGTAACCCATTTCGCCGAGTGGATTTTCTGTTGAAACCCAGGCTTCGCCCTCCGGGACTTTAATAATCTTCGGAACTTTTGCCATTACTGGTCCTGATGGAATAGCACCAAGAAGTTGATCTACGATTTTTGTTGATTCACGAGTTTCTTGCAGACGTACCCAACACCGAGCAAAACTGTCACCGTCTGGATGTGTCCACACTTTCCAGTCGGCTTTATTCCAGACCATCGGCAAAGTTTGATCGCGACGTAAATCCCAATCGACACCACTAGCGCGAAGGTTGGCGCCGGATAAACCGTATTGCAGTGCGACATCGCGCGGGATAACACCAATGCCTCGAGTTCGTGACTGGAAGATTTCGTTGCCAAACAACAGGTCTTCAATTTGGTCACAGAAACTGCGCAGTTTTTTCATTACTGCACGGGTTTCATCGATCCAGCCGGCAGGAAGATCATCTTTTAATCCACCGATGCGGTCAAAGTTTGGATGAAACCGACCGCCGGTTGCTGATTCAATCAAATTTAAAACATATTCGCGATCGCGAAATGCAAGAAATACTGGCGTGATTGCGCCAAGTTGAACACCGAGATCGCCGAGAAATAGTGAAACGTTGGCGATGCGCGAAAGTTCAAACAAAATGGTGCGAATATATTGTGCGCGTGTTGGTGCTTCGACGCCCATCAATTTTTCTGCGGCCAAAATAAATGGAACTTCGTTTGCAAAACTTCCGAGCCAATCAATTCGATTGACAAGCGTGGTTACTTGAGGGAATGTTCGAACTTCGGTAAGTTTTTCGTATCCGCGATGCATATAACCGCAGGCTGGTTCGGCCCAAACAACTTGTTCGCCGTCTAGTCGGGCGATGATTCGCAAAGTTCCGTGCGTTGCAGGATGTTGCGGACCGATATTGAGAGTCATGCCTTCAGTTTCAAGTTCGAGATTCAACCTGGCGTCGGCGGCTTGTGACGCGATGTATGAAAGTTGTTGTCGATCACCGAGCATTGTCATGAGGCGTCACTGTTTTCTGATTGGGCTGAATCTTCGTCATCGCCACCAGGTAGTGGCTCAACATCAACGATTCCTGGCCAAGGTTTGACCATTCGTGCCAACAACGGGAAGTCTTTGCGCAACGGATGACCTTCGAAGTCAACTGGTAAATACATATTTCGTAAATCGTTATGACCGACGAAATCTATGCCGAACATTTCATGAGTTTCGCGCTCATGCCAATTTGCTCCGGCGAAAACTGTAATCAACGACTCAACTGATGGCGACGAGTCAGCGACATCAACTTTAACTGTGATGCCCAAGTGTGTTTTTGAATTTACCAGACGGATAAAAACTTGCATCCGAGTATCGCCGCCGGCATACCCAGAGCGAATAGTCGTATCACGCACTGGCGCTGGCTCAGTTGGATCGTCTTCGCCCCGACCATATGGAGAGGGCATCCAATCAATCGCTGACAAAAAACCGAAATAATCAAACGAGTGTTGGTCACGAAGTTTTTGCACACTGCCTAACCATGAATCTGTACGCACGCGAATCCACAAATCGTCGCCTGGTTTAAGATGTGAATCAACAAGCGCGTCGCCAAGAGAGAGCTTGATTGCCTCAAGCATTTGCTCGCGTTCAAGATCGACAACTGGTGTCGTGGTTTCGCTGTTAGACGACAACTGTCTCACCTCGCCGTTCGGCGATTTCGGCAGCATCTATAGATGCGTCCATCGATTTTGTTCCTTCGCCACGCCATCTTGCGCCCATATCTTCGTTCTTGATTCGTTGTTGTAGCAACACGATGCCCTCAAGAAGTGCTTCTGGTCGTGGAGGGCAACCAGGCACGTAAACATCAACAGGAATAATTTGGTCAACACCCTTTGTGACCGAATAGCTATCCCAATAAGGACCACCACAGTTTGCGCAACTGCCCATACTGATTACATATTTTGGCTCAGGCATCTGCTCGTAGAGTCGACGAATTACTGGCGCCATTTTGTCGGTTACTGTTCCTGAAATTACAACCAAGTCTGCTTGACGCGGACTAGCTGGCAACGGAATCACGCCAAGACGCATCACGTCGTAACGAGGTGATCCGAATGCAGCGCCCATTTCAATTGCGCAACACGCAAGACCCCACTGATAAACCCAGAGCGAGTACGAGCGACCAAGATTAAATAGCGTCGTCAATGGTTTTGGTAGACGACCTCTATCAACTAAACCCATCGCAGCACACCTTTTCGCCAAGCGTAAATTAATCCGAGTAACAAAATAAAAACGAATGCGCCCATCTCGATTAACCCGAAGGCACCGTATCGCTCAAGTTGTGTTGCCCACGGAAAAATAAAAACGGCTTCAACATCGAATACAACAAACAGCAACGCGAAAATGTAATAGCGAACCTGACTTTGCGACCACCCGTGACCAACTGGATCAACACCGCTCTCGTAAGTCAACATCTTTTCTTTGTTCGGACGATTCGGACGAAGCAACGATGCAATCCAAAGAAGTAAACCGGCGATTGCAACCGCAGCCCCACCGAACCAAACAACGTTCAAAAACGACCGAATGAAGATTGACATGCCCTGTAAAACTAGTCTGCAAAATGCTTGTTGCTTTAACTCACTACCACTTTGATCGCTTGTGAAAGAGCGAAATTAAGGTTCACCTAGCTAATTAACTCGCCACCTCACGAGCAGAACTTTCAATAAACCAGTCAACTAATCGCGCGGCCGCAGGTGCGCTTCTTTGTACTTCAAAAATCGTCTGATCAATTAGTTCGTTAACAGTTATGCCTAGTTTGGCTAGTTCTGCTTCGCCAGATTCGCTGGCCCAACGCCGCACGATCGCCTCAGTCACTTCAGGATGAAACTGCGTCGCAAATGAACGGCCTTTGCGGATTGCCTGCGGACCAGCTGGACTTGTGGCAAGAACTTCTACATCTGTTGTTGGTGTGAAAGTGTCATAGTGCCACTGCAACCAGGTGCCGCCGATTACTTCATTCGGGGCTTTCGCATCAACTTGATGCCATCCGACTTCGTGTTGTGTTGCACGTTGAACGGTACCGCCGAATGCCCTGGCCATTATTTGAGCGCCGTAGCAAATACCAAATATTGGGATCCCGCGACGGTGAGCTTCAAGAATCATTTCGCATTCAGCTCGAACATTTTTTTCTATATCCACCCAATATACCGACCACCAACTTCCTAATAAAACGATTAAGTCTGCGCCATCTAAAGACGGCCACTGGTCTGGATGCTCGCGCTCGCAATTATTGAAAATGCTGCCATGATCTTTGAACCGCTCCCCGATGAAACCTTGCTCAGCAAAGCGTTGGCCTATGCAGCCTGGGTCAGCATCATTGGCGTTGGCGACAAGTAGTGAGCGCATAACTAAAACTTTATCTACTACCGAGTTGATCATTGTCGGTAGAAAATGGTTCGACCCAAAGTTCAACATTTACGAAGTTAATTGATTCTCCATATACGAGATTGCCTATTGGAAGTTTCGGTTGATAAAGGTTGATCAATTTTTCAGCAGACTCGTCATCGCGAAGACGACGCACAAAAAAAGCTAACTCGCTGGTTCCAGTATCAAAGTCTGGGTGATAAAGAGCAACTGGGTAGACCTCGGATTTGCCTGACTCGGCGTTGGTTGCAACTATTAAAGCCTTTGCTCCTCCGACATAAATATCATCCCAACGACTGAATAAATCACCTTGGTGAGAGAAATACATTTGTTCGTCCGTGCCTACCTTTGTCAGCGTGCTGAAACTCGACAGATCACTCATGAACATATTAAAAACTCCGTTAACTGTGTAATCCATGCCCGCCATCCCCGCAGTCAGCGAGATTTTGATTTCTGAAGCACCAGAATCTTTTTGCTGACCATCGAAAAGTTTTTTAATGTCACTCACTCGGAAATAGCCAACTGCGGTTTGAGTATGGCTAGTTGGATTGTCAAAGTTTTTTTCAGCCCAAAAAATAAAACTGCTAGTTATCACTACTAACGAAATCACGCCTGCAACCCAAACCCGTTTCATGCTGTCACTCGATCCGTATTTGACATCAACAGCACGATAAAAAGTGCGACGCTAAAAGCAACAGAACCGATTATCCAAATAGACAGTGGTGATGGTCCATGTGTCCACCACCATTGCGCACCATAATTTAAATTCCATCCAGAGACGTTTGTTCCTGTGACATATCTTCTGATTGATTGATGTAGAGATAATGATTGTCCTAGAAAAATAGTCAGAAATATTGTTACCAACGACGACTTTGAGAATTTAAAATTTGTCAATCTGCGACTAGTGACAGCGCTTGCGCTAAATGTGACGAGCGAAACGAAATAGATGGCCATGACATAACGACTCCCCGTCCCAATCGCACCTAACGAAAACCAGTACGGTAAAAAAAATAATAAACTTAGGCCAAAACCCGAACTAATTTTCACTTTCAGCGGAACAAATCTTGCCGTAATCACAATAAAAGTTACGAATCCGACACTCATCAAAATTAAGACAACTGGTGTTGGCATAAAATCGGCGGAGCCAAGTTGAATAGATCCGCCGAGAAACCCGAGAAATGCTTGTGGCGAGTCATTTGAAAACGAATAAAAAGACCCATTCAATATCATGGACAGAATAAAACTAATCACCCTCCATGGATATAAGGAAAATACTTTGAGGTGGATATACAGTAAGCCAGGCGCAGCAAGCAGCCCAATTCTCAGAAGTTTCGCCCGATCAAACTTTAACGAGCGATCTGTCTTTCTAATAACTAATCCTGATACGACTCCTAATGTTAAGCAAATCGCCATCATGATGTTTATGTCGGCTCTCACATTTCGTGTCAACAACAAAGCCAAGATGAATCCAATTACAGCAGTCACGTGATGGCTTCGTTTCGATGACACAAACAAATTCATCGCACAAATGGCTGC
>JBAXAW010000070.1:0-11143 GCA_037142305.1 Actinomycetota bacterium | reverse complement strand
CCTGAGCGGACCCCTGCGCCGCCGTCAATGACATAAGTTTCACCAGTTATCCAAGAGGCTAAATCTGAGCACAAAAACAAAGCAAGATTTGCGATATCTTGCGGCTCGCCGAGACGCTGTGTCGGCAAGGCTGCAGCAAGCTTTTCGCCGAAGTTCTCAATCAGTACCGACGCAAATAGTGTTTTAACTAATCCCGGTGCGATACCAACCACACGTGTCTTGCCGAGTTCACATGCCAACTGAGATGTGAGATGGATGATCGCGGCTTTGGTCAAGTTATAGACACCAAGTCCTTGCTCAGCACGAAGCCCACCTACAGACGCAATATTCAAAATCACACCGGGATTCTTTTGCATTGACGCATTGAATACTGCCTGACTCCAAAACAGAGGGCCTTTTAAATTGACTTGGAAGGTTTTATCAAAACGCGCTGAGTCGACACCAAGAGTGGCCCCGTAATACGGGTTCGTCGCCGCGTTGTTAACCAAAATATCGATTTTGCCAAAACGTTTCATCGTTGCGTCGACGCAGGCCTGACCTTGTTCAATGTCTCCGGTATTTGCGGCGAAAACATCGGTTTCCCCGTCAATCTGATCGGCGACTGCCCGAAGAGACTCTTCTTTGCGAGAAGAAAGCATTACCTGCGCTCCGGCTTCGGCAAATGATTTCGCAATTTCGGCACCGATTCCGCGTGAGGCTCCTGTTACGAGTGCAGTTTTGCCGCGAAGCGAAATTTCCATAACTTGAGACTAATCGGAACTACTTGATGGATGAAATTCGCACTGTCTGAATTCGGCGACCATCTAACTGTTCAACTCGGAAGTTCCATTGATGCGCGACAATAAACTCTCCTACCGCCGGCACATGGCCTAGTAAGCCAAACACAAGCCCACCGACGGTGTCATACTCGTCTTCACTAATCTGCGACTCAAGAACCTCATTAACACGGTTTATAGTCGTTACACCTGCAACTAAAAAGTCGCCATTAGGTTGTCGCTGTATTGAAATATCGTCGTCATCGTGTTCGTCACCAATCTCACCGACTAATTCTTCTAGACAATCTTCGAGAGTTACCAACCCTGCCAACAAACCGTATTCATCGGCAACCATAGCCAAATGAAATTTGTCGGCCTGCATCTCGCGCATCAGATCGGATACAAGTTTAGTTTCGGGTACAACCTGAACCACATGTAAGAAATTTTTTATCGACTCACCACCTCTTCCATTGCGTTCTGCGGCTATCAAGTCTTTGGCGAAGACTGCACCTACTAAATCATCTTGATCATCATCGTCAGCACGCAATACAGGAAGTCGACTGAGTTGATTCTCAACGACAATGTCAAGTGACTTAGTTACGGTCAAGTCATCATTAATTGAAACAATGTCAGGACGCGGAATCATTATCTCGCGTACGACAGTGTCACCAAATTCAATGACTGATTCAATCAGCTCACGTTCTTCGTGCTCAATGACCGAGTCTTGAGCCGCCGCTTCTACAATCCCTAGAAACTCTTGCTCACTAATAAATGGGCCTGCAGCCAGACCTTCACCGCCAACAATCAAGTTAGTGAGTTTGATCAACCAACGAGACATAATCTGTAACGGGAAAAATCCAACAATCGCTGAGACCGGTCGCGCGGTTACGGTCGCACCTCGCACTGGATGTAAAAGCCCATATGTTTTTGGCACAGCCTCTGCGAGTACAAAAAAAATAATCACATTTAAAGTCACACCGATCAACACACCTGCTGCACCGAATAAACGACCGGCGACGACACCCGTCAACGTTGCTTGTACTGTTTGAAAAATATTAACTGTCAGCAGCAAAGGGTTCACCCACCGCGTTGGCTCAGCCGCGAGTCTTAAAATAAGTTTTGCACTTTTTGCTTTTTGATCAACGAGTGCTTGGGCCTTCTGTTTCGTAATTCGCGACAAACTCATTTCCGCCAATGACAAAAACGTCAAACCAAAAAGCAGCACAACAATCACAACCAACATCCAGATATCAGCATTCGTTGGCATCATGGCGAAAATCATAATTCGTAAACCTTCTTGAACGAGTCCGGCATAGAAGAGTTCCAATGATGTTTTTCTAAAAGCTGACGTTCGCAATTCTGCATCTTTGTCGCTTTCTCATCCGTGTGGTGATCAAAGCCAAGTACATGCAATATTCCGTGAACAATTAATAACGCGATTTCATCGTCAAGGTTTCCGGCATGGTTTTGTGCTTGACGATTTGCCACAAACGGGCAGACAACTACATCACCCAACAAAATTGGCAATTCGTTCAAATCAATTGGCACTCGCTCTGGTCCGCGAGAGATCGCACCTGGCCCCGGAGAGCGAAATGATTCGACAGCATCTAGTGGAAATGCCAATACATCTGTTGGGCCGACCTTACCCATGTATTGCTCGTTTAAGCCCGCAATGGCCGTTTCTGGCACAAACATCAATGTCAACTCTGCTGCACCTCGAACTCCTTGAGCGCGCAAAACATCTTCACACAATTGACGCCAGCGAGGTACATCAATCACAACATCGCTCTGTTCATCAGCACAGAATATTTCAATATCCCCGTCACCACCAACCTTTTGTGGCCCTATTTTCTTTACATGAGGCTCAGACACGATTATTAGCCATTGTGCCGAGCTTTCGCTCGTACGGTCCGAGCCGACCAAAGTACACAATAAAAAATTGTATTAACCAGGATTCAACTCTATTGATTCCATGTAGTCATTAACCGTCTTCATTTCCTTACCGAAAATCTGCCTATAACAATCAGCATGGCGCTTTAATGATTGTCCTGGCTGCCATTTGAGACTATAGAAGAGCTTATGGACAGATCTGTCTACGAACTTATATAAAAGACTCGCATTGAGAAGATCAAAATTAACATCATGATAAACACGCCCACTTAAAAGAATATCTAGCCCTACATCTGGGGCTCCATTTTCGAAACAAAAACTAGCGTACTTGAGTATGCGGATTGCTTGCGACATTCCACCAGTTTCGTCCATTTCAAATAATGAATCCTTTCTCCGAAGAAAAACAGCATCTGAGGCCGTGAGTATCCCATATCTCCCGTCAAGATTCACGAACTCATTTTGGTAATCTCCGCGCCCGTTATAGTCAAAATTCAATAGAAAAAAATCCTCTTTAAGCAATAAGTCACTTATCGCTCCAAATAACGGCTTCCCCTCGAAAATATTAGCAAACGAAACTTCAACACGGATACCAACCACGTTTTCGCTAATCTGATTTCTTGCGCCAAGGAGAATGTCGTATTCACTGCCCTCAGTGTCCAGTTTAAGAAAATCCACTTCTAGCTTATTCTCGTTACTAAACGAGTCAATGGATCTTGATCGCACCCGAATTCTGTCAATAATCTGCACTTCTTGCAATCTCTCGTCCCTAAATAATGATGAGATCGGGTTACGAACTGCCGATGAACTCATCGCGCGATTCTTAAAAAGATCAATTTCTAAAACGCCATCGCTCATGTCTAATGCTAAATTCAGAATATTAACATCGTCGGCTCTATTAGCGTATTTGGAAATAAGACGTTCACATTCCGATAAATCAGGCTCAAATAAATAATACGTCAATTCGCCTGAAAAAGATTTCCATGTCGGATGCAGCCCATACCGGCCGCCCGCATCAATTACAGTTGTCTTAAGATTCACTTACAATCAACCATCATTTCACGAATTTGATAACGCCTCATCGCTGATTACTGCAGTTTTAATATTACGGTGCTTCCTCAATACTTCCGGATAACCAATACCAAATTCTTCCAAAGTCAACCGACTCGATATTAAATGACTTGTCTTAACTCTACCTGCAATTATCAGCTGTGCGACTGACTTAAAATCATCTAAGTGACATGCGAAAGCTCTGCGAAATTTGAATCCACTCAAAATCAAAGATTCTTTCAACGGTAGATTAACAAACCGCGTTTGTTCAACAATTACTGCACCACTAGCAAACCGTCTCGACAAACTCAACAATATTTCTTCAGATGGCGCCGACAGAACACAAACGTCTATTTCATCTATTACAGCCCAAGATTCACTTCCTAACTCAACTATGTTGAATACTTTTCTGGCTCCTATTTCTTCTGCGACTTTTAAACGAAATAGATGTTTGCCGATTATTGTCACGTTATTAAACCCGTGCAACAAGAGCATTTGGAGATTTGCGAGAGCAATCGGTCCATCACCTATAACCAGAATATGGGAATCTAGGGGAATTCCACTTTCAACGATCTCGATAGCAAATCGATATCCACAACATAGGTGTTCCAAAAGTGCACCTTGCTCCATAGTTAGTTGATGCGGGAGAATAACTGCCATACGCGCATCAACGACAATTTCTGTAGCAAAACTACCTGGCCATTTGACAGTCCCAAGAGACTCTTTGAACTCACAATCCCTAAATATCCTTTTTTTACAATTCTCACATAAATGACACGGCATCATTGGGAACGCAGAAACTCTCTCTCCGATCTTCAATATTTTGTTAGCCTCTCTCGATACTTCCGTGACAACACCTGAGAATTCATGCCCCGGTACTCTGTCAACTGAACTCGGTAACACAATATTTTTTATGTCCGAACCACACACCAAAGAAATCACAACTGATAATCTTGCCTCCCACGGAGCCAATGGGACTTGATTCTTACTGATTAGCTCCAACTTATTTCCAGTAAGAATTTGAAGTGCTTTCATGTTTTTATTTTACAGCGCTAGTGGATTCAGAACAGGGACGTCTAAAAAATTTTTCACTATTAGGCTCAGACACGGTTGCTAGCCATTGTGCCGAGCTTTCGCTCGTACGCTGCGACTATGTCAGCGACGATTCGGTGACGCACAACATCGCGTGTATCTAGATGCACGAATGCCAGACCTTCAATGTCTTGCAAAATATTCTCAAGACCAATTAGTCCGCTTCGATTATCTGGAATATCAACTTGAGTTGTGTCTCCAGTAACGACAACTTTTGATCCAAAACCAATTCGTGTGAGAAACATTTTGATTTGTTCAGGTGTCGCATTTTGTGCTTCATCTAAAATGATGAAACTATTATTCAGAGTTCTTCCGCGCATATACGCGAGAGGTGCTACTTCGACAATCTGTTTTTCGGCGAGTTTTAGAGCACCTTCAGCACCGATCATGTCATGCAGTGCGTCATATAGCGGTCTCAGATATGGATCAAGTTTCGCCATTAAATCTCCTGGCAGAAACCCAAGCCGCTCGCCTGCCTCAACTGCAGGCCGAGTAAGAATAATTCTCTGAACTGATTTCGTTTGAAGTGCCTGAACGGCCATCGCAATCGCCAACCAACTCTTTCCCGTTCCCGCCGGGCCTAGACCAAAAGTGATTACATTGTCTCGTATCGCGTCAACATAACGCTTTTGCCCTGACGTCTTGGCACGCACTGGTTTGCCTTGACTGAGCCGAACAATATCTTCTGTGAGAACTGATGTCGGACGCTCATTAGAACGAACCATATCAATACTTCTAGAAACCACAACAAGGTCTAGATTTTCTCCGCCTTGAAGCAAACCCGTCAATTCTTCAAACAGACAACCGACAAGATCACTATTCTCTCCCGAGATTGAAATCTCATTACCTCGTACCAAAATTGAGGTGCTTGGAAAACTTTTCTCAATTAATCTTAGATACGAGTCTCGCTCGCCTAATAAACTCGCCATCAGATGCGACCCTGGAACGACCACCGTTACTGCAGCCATTGAGACGCTCATCGAGAGATCAGACTATCTAGAAAACGAGTTCGTCACCGAATGATCTGTAGTACCGTTTTCTTGATGTCTCAAATCAGCATCCAATCCTGGTGGCTAATAGCGCTTTTGACCCTAGTTATATGCGCATACATTACGAATTTCAAGAGACTGAATAAACCGACTAGCGAAACAACTCCGCGGACTTTACTGAGTGTACTTATCGTTGTTTTATCAACCTGGAGTATTGCTTGGATGATATATATAAACGAGAAGAATTCGATATCTGAAACTGACCGAACTATTCGACTTATCTCGATCATTTCAGTTGCAACTTTTTCTACAATTCGGGTCGCTTTTGAACTATTTCATCTTCGCCAAGTCATAAGAAGTATGCGCATGATGCTGCAGAGTGATTCACTGACATCGCTACCAAATCGTGAGTTCGCCCTCGAGCATCTATCGCTCAGTTTGCAAAATGTCAATCAACACGACCCTGCACCAACAGTTCTTCATATAAACATTGACAGATTTAAGTCAATCAACGACAATCATGGACATAGCGCCGGTGACCAATTGCTCGTAGCGATCTCTAAACGAATTCAAGACGAAATCGAAGAACACTGCGTTGTTGCACGACTATCCGGCGATGAGTTTGTTTTGATTGATAACCATAGTAAGACTGCAATTGAGTCAGTAGTTTCAGCAGACAGAATTCTCGCACTTTTGGTGCTGCCATTTTCGCTTGATCATGGAGATATTTTTGTCTCAGCGAGTATCGGGGTTGCAAACTATCGCAAAGGTTTTACTAAATCTGCCGCCGAATTATTAAGCAACGCAGAAACAGCAATGTATTGGGCAAAAGAAGCAGGTCGCAACTGTGTTGCTGTATTCGATGAGTCAATGGATGAGCACGCGAAGAAGCGTCTTGCGATAGAAACTGCTCTTTATAGAGCACTAGAGCGCAAAGAACTAAGGCTTGTTCATCAGCCGATAATCGATATTGATTTGGGAGATGTCACTGGTTTTGAAGCCTTGATGCGTTGGAATATGGAAGACGGGACGGCTGTTACTCCAACCGAATTTATTCCAATAGCCGAAGAAACAGGCATCATCATGCCGATCGGTGCGTGGGCTTTACTTGAGGCACTTATCCATTTAAGAGGTTGGATCAACGAAGGCATTTGTTCTCGTGAAGCAACTATGTCGGTGAATGTATCTTCGCGACAATTGCATGATCCGAAATTTGTTGCGATTGTAAATGAAGCATTAATTCGTTCGCATATGCCTGCCGAACAACTTTGGCTTGAGGTGACTGAAAGCGTGATGATTACTCAGCCCGAACAAGCCCTAGAAACATTGCGCAGTCTCTCAGATCTAGGTGTCCGCATCGCCATTGATGACTTTGGCACGGGATATTCTTCGCTGTCGTTTCTGCAACGATTTCCAATTCATCGTTTGAAGATTGACAAGTCGTTTGTCAGCAACATTGCGTCAGACCAAAATTCACGCACTCTTGTTAAAACGATCATCGCTATGGCCGATTCTCTTGGTCTCGAAGTCGTGGCCGAGGGTGTAGAAACTACCCAACAACTTCACGCGCTCGCAGATTTAGATTGCAGTCAAGCGCAGGGCTATTTGATCAGTCACCCAATGTCACCACAAGATATACCAGCAGCATTAGTTGAACTGAACAAAGTTGGGAAATGGCCACGCTTGCGTGAGGTAAAGTAGTATTTGCTCGCCAAGCAATAATTCAACACTATTAGTTAGGTCGAAAATCAATGGTCGCTCATCAGATCCCAAAGGAGCTGTCACTTGATTCAGCAGAACTCCGCATGCGCCAGGCTGGCGAGTGGCTCGGTCTAGAAGATGGGTTAATTGAAACGATTATCGCACCCCGCCGTGTCTTAGAAGTTTCGATTCCGTTTAGACGCGACAACGGCACACGCGACCATCTAGTCGGGTGGCGCGTACATCACAACACAACCCGCGGCCCAGCCAAAGGCGGTATTCGATACCACCCAGGCGTGACTCGCGACGAAGTTGTTGCCTTAGCAATAGGTATGTCACTCAAGACCGCAATCATGAACTTGCCGCTCGGTGGCGCCAAAGGCGGAATCGCAATTGATCCCAAGTTGATGTCAAGTGCCGAACTCGAGCGCATCACGCGTCGCTATGTTTCTGAACTCATACCGTTTCTAGGACCAGATAAGGACGTGCCAGCACCCGATGTCGGTACAAACTCACAGGTGATGGCGTGGGTGCTTGATCAATACTCGGCGAGCGTTGGTCACATTGTGCCTGGTGTTGTGACGGGCAAACCAATTGAATTGGGCGGATCTCTGGGTCGCGAATCAGCCACTGGCCGCGGTGTAGTTGAGGCTGCTGCACTCGCGGGTGCACAAATCGGGCTATCCCTTGATGGTTCACGAATTGCAATTCAAGGGTACGGCCAGGTCGGCGCATGGGCAGCAAGACTCGCCCAAGCTCGGGGCGCAAAAATCGTTGGCTTGGCCGATGTTGGCGGATCAATTTATAACTCGTCTGGCATAGATATCGCTGTCGTTGATAGCAAGTTTCGTAGTGGCGCTAAAAGTGTTGTTGAAACCGGTCAGGGCGATGTCATCGGTATCGGACTAGACGGTGCAAGCAAAGTATTTGCTGTTGACTGTGATGTACTGATGCCTTGTGCATTAGGTGACGCGGTTGATGAGACTATTGCAACTGAGATTAAGGCAAAACTTATTGTCGAGGGTGCTAATGGGCCTCTCACACCCAAGGCCGATGAGGTTTTACAAGATCGCCGAATCATTGTTGTGCCCGATGTTTACGCCAATGCGGGTGGAGTAACTTGCAGTTACCTCGAACAATGCCAAAACTTCGCACACTTGAGCTGGGACGAAAGCGAAGTAAATGAAAAAGTGATCTCGCTAATGCAGGGCGCATTTAAAAGACTGCACTCGTTTTCAGTAGATCAGAAACTCCATTATCGATTAGCGGCATCAGTTTTAGGGGTGAAAACCATCGCCGATTCGCATCGTATGCGTGGTTTACATCCTTAATCTAAGAAATTTTCTCAAGGTACAAGTTCAAGGATTGCACCGGCCTTGTTTTCAAAACGAACTTCAGCAAAATCTCCCCAGTAACGAGTTTGGGTGACCGCGAAATCAGCGACCACCCAGTGCACGCCATAATCAAGCAGCAATTCTCTACTTTCATTCGTCGGATCATTAACGAAGTTTTCAACAAGATTGCGTCGGTCTTCGGCTTCATTTTCGTAACCAGAAATAATGTTTGTTGTCCAAGTACCTTCACTGAGCATCTGACGACCAGTAACCGCAGACGTCAAACTCCACATCGCCGAACAACTAGGTGGCGAATCTGTCGAAGTAGAACAATACCGATTAGTCGCTACCACATCTTTTCCATCCGAGTGATTTCGTAACCACAACAACAGAGTGCGATATTGTCCTGATCCTGAAATTATCTCTGACGATTTGAAATTCACATTATCTGAAGCCCAGACCCCCTTTTCAAAAAACTTGCCAGCGTTTCCAAAATAAGAACCCACAGTTGAGACGAGTAACAAGATCAGTAAAACTCTCGTGGTACTGATAACGCTGTCAAGCCTTTGAAAAATCTTTGTCAAGACAGTACAAATAATTGCAATCAGTATCGAGAAAACGATCGTAAGGGAAAGTTTGTAATAATTGCTGCCGTTATCTAAGGTAAAATTTTCGTATAAATCTGGCCAACGCCGAGCAGCCTCAAAACATGCTGCAATTGAAAGGGAAAGCCAAAATCTATGTTGCAGATTAAGCCGCGGCTGATTGGCAAAGATACTTGCAGCTGAGACAGGAACCAAAAGAGCGAGCCCACCCTGAATGAAATAGGCGCCCGTTTCGGACGGGTCAGAGAGCACGAAACCTAGAGTGATTCCTAGAAGTCCTCCCGCGACCGAAAAAATTACACCAAGATAATTACTCGAAACAAAAACATCTCTGAGAAAGACCAAACCGCTGGCTGGGGCTAACAAATATCCCAAAACACATATGAAACTTACAAATACAACAATGCCTGGTAAACCAGACTCAAGATTTGCTTTTTGACGCAAAATATCAAAAAATGAAACTCGATAACTAGTACCTGATCCAGCCCCAATTTTGTAGAGGGCCGTGAAGCTAACGACAACTGCTGCCGCGCCTGAAATCGACAAGAATATAGCCAGATCTCGATATTTCTTGCGAAAGATAGTCCAAACGAGACAAGATCCCAAACCAATTACCAACATTGGACCAAATGAAACTTTACTACCGAGCAGACACAGAGATATAACGAAGGTGACCATGACAAGATCGCGTCGTTTCATCTCATTGCTGGTCAGAATGACAGTGACTAACCCGTATAGGAAAATCAAGCCGAAATTGAACGAAAAAGAATAGGGCATCAGAATCCTCAGAAATGGAATCGGTCCTGTGCATAACATGGCGACCGAAAACATCGCGCTGGGCGCTGAAAATAAACTAGTTGAGAGTCGTCTGGCAATAGTAAAAACCAAACTTAAAACAATGAACAATGCGATTGCAGGTCCAGCGATCGCCGTTACTACAAACGGAGACAATTTAGAAATTGAACCTAAAGTAGCCTCCCATGCGAATGCGAACCAGTGGTAATAAAACTTGAGACCAACAAAAAATATATTTCCACCACCACCTAGATTTCTAGTTGATTGCATCATTGACTCGAAGAAAATTGAATCCTGATCTTGCATCACTCCATACCGCAGATTCCACCACAACGGATTTCGTATTTCAGACAGTGATGAAAGATGATGTAGCGCTCGGAAAGACATCACAACCGCGGCTACTGCTAATACAGACTGAAATTTTGATTGTGGCAAACCTAACGAACGGTTTGATTCTCTCAAATGTCTCAGAACCGCCCATAAAAATACAGCGGTAGCAGTGCTGACAAGCCAATACCAAGAGGTACTCAAAGCGATGAGTGTCCCGGAACATATCAACAACATGTCATTTGAATTTTGCAGTTTGACAAGCGATACGCCTGATGTAACGCCACTCTTGAGATGTGATGTGACTAACCAAAGCAATGGAAGGATCAGCCATGAGACGGAGAATGGAGCGAGTGTGCGAAACAGTTGTGATGAGATAAGTGACAATCCAAAACCTAAAGCGCCACCCATTCCGACAAACTCAACGAGGTCAATTGATTCTCGAGCGATAAGCCTCGCCCAAATCAAGCCGCCCAGTAGTAGCTGAACGTTTGCAACTATTAAGACCGCGATTAAATCTCTCGTGGGGACATCAGCGAACCTTAATAACGCCAAAAAGAACGCGTTCAGAACTACAAAGACTCGCAATACCGACATCTGTAATAACC
>JBAXAW010000069.1:0-11244 GCA_037142305.1 Actinomycetota bacterium | reverse complement strand
TATATCGCGGGTCGCGAGATATACGGATTACGAACTCGACTTGATAATTCGGCCATCGGAAAAGTTGAAGGTGAAGCTAACGAAAAAATTCTGCGTCAGAAACTCGCGAGTTTAGATACTGCAGTCATGGCCGACGAAGCAGAATTAACTGCACGCGGAGAATCAGGAACAAGTGATGAACTAGTTCGTGTTGAGCAACTTCTTGGGCGCGCTCGCGGACAAGTCGCAGTTCTTGCTGAGCGTCGTCGATCAGTAGAACGTGATCGCGGTCAATTGATGGATGCTGGAGTTGTTGCATCACTTGAAGCCGATGTTTCAACTGCGCGCGAAGAACTAGCGCGAGTTGTTGTTGCCCTTGAAGAATCTAAAATGCAAGAACTTGATCTAGCCCGAGATGAATCCGCACTAGTTGCTGACAAGGCTCAGGATGCCGAGTCAGCATCGCTGGCGGTTCGCGCTGCAGAAGATGCGTTTGACGCTGCGAATGCATCGTTTATGGCGGCCGTTGCCGCATCATCTGGCGATAATGCTCGAGTCGAAACACTGCGTGCAGCAGTTGCAGCTAACTCGTCGAGTCTTGGCGAACTTGCGAACACAATTGGCGCACTCGGCTCGCTCAAAGATTTAATCGAAGTTGAAGGCGAGTGGGAAAGTGCAGTATTTGCAGGTTTAGCTGATGCGCTAAACGCCATGGTTATGTCGAATGCTCAAAGTGCCCGCGAATCTTTGGCGCGAATGCGGTCGTCTGACGCAATGGGAGCAGTTGTTGCGCTTGGCGACTGGACATCAAAAGTTGCTCCAGTTGCTGTGCAGGGTGCGTCATCGTTGCGATCGTTTGTGCGTGCACGTGCTGGCGAACATGTAATTGCCGTTAATTCATTGCTTGACGCATTGTTGGCACGAGTCGTGTTCGTGGATCTGTTTGATCGTGGCGTTGACATTGTGCTTGAACGACCAGATGTTGTCGTTGTCACCAGCAAAGGTGACCGATTGGCTACAACGTCGCTACGAGTGGGCCCGAATGCTGTTACGAGTGCGGCTCTTGAACGCGCCGAGGCACGAGCCGTGGAGAGTGCGAATTCGTTATCGGCTGCCGAGTCGTCTGTGAATTTACGTCGTGTTGAAGTTGCGAGCGTTCGCGAAAGACTTTCTGGTGTTCGATCATCGCAAGACGATATTGAGAACCGTTCGTCATCTGTTGGTTTGCGCCGACGAGAATTTGATGCCAAGGTGGTTGGGTTACGTGAGCGAAAAGGGTTCTTAGATTCACGAATCGCAGAACTTGAGTCACGGTTGCAAGTCGACGCGGGTGCGAGAAATGCGGCTGCCGAGCATCGCAGCCGGGTTGAATCTATTTTGGGTGCTGTCGTGCGATTATCTGGTGTTGTAGAAGACCATGTGCGTTCGCTGCAAATACGTCAAACAGAGTTGCAAGAATTACGTCGTCGGCAAAGTACAGAGGTCAGAGAGATATCGCAACGCCTTGATGATTCTCGCCGTCAGCGAACTGCTAGCGAGAAACAACTCGAAGAATTGCGCGAACGCAACCGCCGAATCGAACTCGAAGAATCAGAAGTTAAAGTTCGACTCGAAGGAGCGATCGACACACTGCGTCGTGATCTCGAAGTTGAGCCGCAGCGGGCGATTGACACGCCGTTGCCTGAGCTTCCTGAGGGCACTAACCCACTGGCGCGCCAGCGCGAACTTGAGCGCGAACTTCGCCTAATGGGGCCAATTAATCCGCTGGCATTAGAAGAGTTCACCGAACTACAAATTCGAAATACATTTCTCGAAGAGCAACTTGAAGATGTTAAGAACTCTCGTCGTGAACTAATGAAAGTGATTAAGCAAGTAGATCAAGAAATTCAAAGTAATTTCGCTGCTGCTTATGCTGATGTGCGAGACAACTTTACAAAATTGTTTGCGATGTTGTTTCCGGGTGGCACCGGTCGTTTGACGCTGACAAACCCTGACGATTTACTGAACAGCGGTATTGAAGTCGAAGCAAAGCCGAGCGGCAAAAACGTTAAGAAACTCTCGCTGCTTTCTGGTGGTGAGCGGTCGCTGACTGCGCTGGCATATCTTTTTGCTGTTTTCCGCAGCCGTCCTTCACCGTTTTATGTGATGGATGAAGTAGAAGCGGCACTTGACGACGTCAACTTGCACCGTTTCTTGGCATTGATTCAAGAGTTTCGTCAAGAGGCGCAGCTGTTGATAGTCAGTCACCAAAAACGCACGATGGAAGCAGGTGACTCTTTGCTTGGTGTGACGATGCAACCAGGTGGTTCATCTCGCGTGATCGTCGAACGAGTGTCTGCTCAATCAGCGTAAACTTATTTATGCTCGCGCTTAACATTTTTGCGCAACTTATTGCAGCAGATACTGCTCCAAAAATAATGCTGGTGTTGGCGTTACTTGTTTCAATATTTGGGATTGGCGTCGTCGTGTCTAGCCGGCGCGACCGTGCTGCTACCAATCAATTGACTAGTCAAGTAACTAGTCACGAAATTAGCGAGAGAGATTTGTCAGTTCGCGATCGAATATCTAAGACACGGTCATCATTTGCCGGCGCGATTTCGGTTGCATTAACTCGGTCGTCGATCACGCAACAAACTTGGGACGAACTTGAAGAAGCATTGTTGCGTGCTGATGTCGGCGTAACAACCACTGCACGTGTTCTGGCACCACTGCGCGAACTAGTTAAATCCAAAAAAATTGTTCAACCGAATGATTTGGCCTCCGCGCTGCAAAATGAGATGACTGCACAGTTGTCGCAAAACTCGCGTGAGTTGAATTTCGACTCCTCTTTGGGTGCTCCAAATATCTGGCTCGTAGTTGGTGTTAACGGTGCTGGCAAGACAACGACGATCGGCAAACTTTCTGCTCAGCAACGCGCACTCGGACGCAGTGTTCTGTTGGCGGCTGGCGACACATTTCGTGCCGCGGCAGGCGAGCAACTAGAAACATGGGCTTTGCGATCTGGTGCAGAAATCGTGCGTGGCGCTGAAGGTGGAGACCCCAGTTCGGTAATCTTTGACGGCGTTGCACGAGCCACCGCACAAAAAATTGATCTCGTGCTTGCTGACACTGCCGGGAGATTACAAAACAACACCAACTTGATGGAGGAACTTGCCAAGGTTCGAAGAGTTGCTGACAAGGCAAGTGGCAAGGTGACCGAAGTTCTGTTAGTGATTGATGCAACAACCGGCCAGAACGGCTTGACTCAAGCCAAACAGTTTTCACAGTCAACGCAAGTCACGGGCATCGTGTTGACGAAACTTGACGGCTCTGCCAAAGGTGGCATCGTGTTTGCAATTGAAACCGAATTGGGGATACCAATCAAACTTGTCGGCCTCGGCGAAACTATTAATGACCTTGTTGCGTTCAACGCTGCCGAATTTGTCTCGGCGTTATTCAACTAGTCAAATTGGGTCGAAGAAAAATTCACGGGTAACCTAATCTTCAATGTTTGAAACACTTTCAGATCGGCTCGGCGGTGTTCTAAAGAACCTCCGCAATCGAGGTCGATTAACGCAACAAGATGTAACCGAAGTTTTAGCAGAGGTTCGTACTGCGTTACTTGAAGCCGACGTAAATGTCACGGTCGTTAGAGATGTAGTCGAGCGAATTCGTTTGCAAGCAGTTGGTGCAACGTCATCGACGGCGCTGAATCCTGGCCAGCAAGTAATAAAAATAGTCAACGATGAACTTGTTTCAATGCTCGGTGGAGAGACATTGAAAATTATGTATGCCAGTCAACCACCGACGGTTGTGTTGATGGCCGGGCTACAAGGCTCTGGCAAGACTACGAGTGCGGCCAAACTCGCGAGTTGGTTTAAGTCGCAGGGCAGACAGCCGATGCTTGTTGGGGCCGACTTACAACGCCCAGCTGCAGTTGAACAATTGCGCGTATTAGGTGACCAATTAAATATTCCAGTTTTTTCTGCTCCTGGTGACCCGGTAAAAACTGCGCGACTGGGTCTGGCTGAAGCAAAAAGTCTTGGAAGAGATGTATTAATTGTCGACACGGCTGGCCGTTTGGCAATCGACGAAGAAATGATGCAACAAGTAAAGGACATTTCAAAAGCAGTCAAGCCGAATTACACGTTTTTGGTTGTCGATGCAATGACCGGTCAAGATGCTGTCACTGTGGCTCAAGCATTTGATGCGACCCTGTCGATTGATGGTGTCGTATTGACGAAACTTGATGGCGATGCACGCGGTGGTGCTGCGCTTTCTGTGAAACATGTTCTCGGCAAGCCAATTGCATTTGCCGCTACTGGCGAGAAACTTGACGCGTTCGAACAGTTTCATCCAGATCGCATGGCGAGTCGCATCTTAGGTATGGGCGACATGCTCACTCTGATTGAGCAAGCCGAAAAAGTTTTTGAAAAAGATAAAGCCGAAGAGGCCGCCGCAAAAATGCTTGAGGGTGAGTTCACTCTTGCCGATTTTCTTGAGCAGTTGCAGCAACTCAAAAAGATGGGGTCGCTACAGGGGATTATGGGAATGATGCCAGGCGTGCCCAAGGAGATGAAAAATGCGCAAATTCCTGACGATCAGGTGAGGCGCACTGAGGCAATCATTTTTTCAATGACGGCGCAAGAGCGTGCAAACCCAGAGTTAATTAATGGCTCGCGGCGAACGCGCATCTCGAAGGGCTCGGGCACCACGGTTGCCGATGTCAATCGTTTAGTTAAGCAATTTACCGAGATGAAGAAAATGATGAAACAAATGGGCGGAAAATCGGGGCGTGGCAGCAAATCTGGAAAATCAGCTAAAGGCCCAAAAGGCTCGGCAATTCCCGACGAATTAGCCGCGGCGTTGAGTTCGCGACTTGGGCCAAGGTAGTCTAGGAGGTCGGTTCAATTGAACCATTTCGCTCAAAGATCGGATATTCATGTCAGTTAAATTGCGTCTCTCTCGTGTTGGTAAAACCAAGAGACCTCACTATCGAATCGTTGCTGCCGACAGTCGTTCAGCGCGAGATACAAACTTTCTTGAAATTCTCGGCACCTATCAGCCGCAGCAAGAACCGTCGGCACTTAAAGTTGACAGCGCCCGAGTAATTTTGTGGCTCCAAAAAGGTGCATTGCCAACAGACCGAGTGCGTAAGTTGTTAGAAATCGCCGGCACATGGCAAGAGTTTCAAGCAACCAAAAAACCAGCGAAGTAGTTTCGCTGAGTATCAGTTTTTATTTTTCGATTAATAACAAGAAAGTTCTAAAAAATGTCTGATTCAGTAAACGCCAATACAGCTTTGGCTCCAATAGCAACGTCAGTTTTGACTCACATCGTGCGTTCAATTGTTGATACACCAGATGCGGTAAAGGTTGAATCGTTGGATGACGAAGGAAAGATAATCCTTGAAGTTCGCGTCGCAGACGGAGACCTCGGTCGAGTAATCGGTCGTCGTGGTCGTACAGCGCAAAGCATTCGCGCCGTTGTGCGTGCTGCCGCTTCGCGCGACAATGCCGAAGTCGATGTCGACTTTCTCGACGACTGACGCCCAGACTCCGAAGGGTTTGTTGCATGTTGGTCGCGTAACGCGACCACACGGTATTCGTGGCGATGTCTACGTTTCTTTTTTTACCGATCGTCCAGAACGCACCAAAATTGGGGCACGTTTTTGGCTTCAAAATAACTGGATCACGGTAACTAGTGCGCGGCTACAGCCGAGCAGTTGGCTAATGCACTTTGCCGGTATCGATGATCGAAATGCTGCAGAGCGAATTTCTAAATCAGATTTATACGGTGAGCCAATTGAAGATCAATCTGTTATGTGGGTGCACGAATTGATCGGGGCAGAGGTCGTTGACGTCTCAGGTACTCGTTACGGCAAATGCGTTTCGGTTGTTGACAACCCAGCACATTCGTTGCTTGAGCTTGAGTCTGGGGCACTCGTGCCAGTCGTGTTTATCACCCAGCGATCCAAAGACTTGATCACGATTAATCCACCTGAAGGATTATTTGAGCTAGCTGATGAACACGAATAAACCGATGCCGTTTCGCATTGATGTCTTCACGATTTTTCCGAAACTTGTTGACGATTTTTGCAGTGAAAGTCTGCTCGGTCGAGCGCGCCAAGAATCTCTAGTTGATTTACGATGTCACGACTTGCGTGACTACGGCGACGAGTCGCGACGCGTCGATGATGCGCTCTATGGCGGCGGTGCCGGAATGTTGTTTCGCCCAGAACCGATTTTCGCTGCCGTTGAGGCCGTGCAACCACCGCGGCCATTGTTATTGCTTTCGCCTGGCGGCAAAAAATTTGATCAAGATTACGCCGATCATCTCAGTAAAACCGCTGGTTTTAGTTTGCTATGTGGTCGCTATGAGGGCGTCGATCATCGCGTTGTCGAACACTTAGTTGATGCCGAAATTTCAATTGGCGATGTCGTGCTCGCTGGCGGTGAAGTTGCAGCGTGTCTTGTTATTGAAGCGACAACGCGACTTTTATCGGGCGTCATGGGCAATGAAGTTTCGCCTGTTACCGAAAGTTTTGGAGCCGCTCGAATGCTCGAAGAGCCTCATTTCACAAGACCTGCAGAGTTTCGGGGCTGGGCGGTGCCCGAGGTTTTGCGTAACGGCGATCATGCCAAAATAGAGCGCTGGAGACGCGCTCAGGCGTTACATCGCACGGTTCGGGTTCGTCCAGATCTGATCGAACGCCGTGGTGGCTTGAGTAACGTCGAAAAGACACTGTTGGAAGAGTTCCCCTGTGTGCCGTATCCTTAAGGACTCTTATGAAAACAACAGACATCGTCGACAAGCAATCACTTCGCACTGACATTCCAAAAATTGGCCCAGGCGATGAAGTAAAAGTTCATGTTCGTGTTGTTGAAAGCGGCAAAGAGCGCGTGCAGATTTTTCAGGGCAACATCATTTCTATTTTTGGATCAGGTATTGCCGAAACTTATACGGTCCGCAAACTTAGTTACGGTGTAGGCGTTGAGCGAACTTTCCCGATGCACAGCCCATCAGTTGCAAAACTTGAAGTCGTCAAGCGCGGCGACGTGCGTCGTGCGAAACTCAACTACTTGCGCGAGCGAACTGGTAAGGCTGCAAAAGTTCGCGAACTTCGCGAAGATCAATAAATAGTTTTTGCTAGTCAGTTTTGTGCCGATTAAATCGCGTCGCGTACACATTGAATACTGACGACCTCGAGCAATTTGAAGCCGAACGCGAGCTTCAACTAGCCCAAGAATATTCAGATGTCGTTAATTTATTTAAGTTCGCAGTAGAAACAGATCGCCGGTTTTATCTGGCCAACAATGTTGATGTCAAGGTCATCGCCGAAGGCGTGCGACCGCTACTTGAGGTGACGCTGTCTGACGCATGGGTATGGGATCTTTACCGCAAGAGCCGCTTCGTACCGCGAGTGCGAGTGATGAGTTTCAAAGATCTGAACATCGAAGAACTTCCCCCGCTCGACGTTTAACGCCCCAACAGCGCGCAGTAGCGCGAATGGCAAGAGCGCGGTGGGCAGAAGATTTAGTCGCGAGATTCTATGAGCGCAGCGGTTATGAGATTGTCGAACGTAATTGGCATTGCCGAGAAGGTGAACTAGATATTGTCGCAGTTTTGGCAAGCCCTGTTCGGGTGATAATTGCCATTGTTGAAGTCAAGGCGCGAGCATCAATTAATTATGGCTCACCTTTTGAAGCGGTAACGCAAGTCAAACAAAAAAAGTTACGCATTGCGGCAACTAAATTTCTTGCTAGTCACCGTGACCTGCATGGCGAGATTCGATTCGATGTTGTTGCGGTTTTAGGCACACAACTTGACGTGTTGCAAAATGCTTTTTAGTTTGCGAGTTTTGTCATGATTTCTGAAAAGTGTGAAAACGGGGCCACTTTAAGGCCGATGATTTTGCCACCCTCGTCCCATCTGCGCAACGCAACCGCTGCAGAAAACGAAGGATGATTTTCAAAACGGTTGACTTCATCTTTGCTCATCACACCACCTTGAACATTTAAACTACGCACTGAGCCAATTGATAATGAGTCAAAATAATCAGGTTCAACGGTGCACAAATAACGCTTCGCCTCGACGTGCATGGCGATTGGAGCAGTTACGCCTGCCGAAAACAAATTCGCTAAAACTCTCGCTCCGACGGCTTCGTGACTGTCATTGACTGAGATGTCGACTTCGCCTTGCTCGTTCTCGAGATACACAAGATGTCCGATGTCATGAAGTAGTGCAGCAACAATCAGTTCACCATTTGATCCAGACTGTTCGGCCAGAGTTGCAGTTTGTAATGCGTGATCAACTTGAGAAATCTTTTCGTCGTAGACGTTTGAACCCCATTTTTCGTAGAGTTCTAAAATGCTGTCAATTTTTAACCTCATTTGACCTTCTTTCCTCTGAAATCGTCAATCAACGAAAGACGCACTGCGTCGCCCGTTTGAGAATGATTGGCGAACTCTTCGAGTTTTCGTTTGTAGTACCCCTCGCGCAAGTCGCCTTCGCTGAGCGCATTAAATGTTGGGTACACGGCACGACGGTCTCGTTTTGAGTTGTTATCACCGCTTCGATGAGGCGTGAGTGAATGAAACCAAAGAGTTTGACCGGCCTGCAATTCAACTGGTTCCCAAGTCATTGTCTTAACGATGTCTTGGCGAATGCAACCGTTTTCATGCATTGGTAGAAGGCTGCTATGTGCGCCAGAAACGATCTCAAGGCAACCGTTTTCAATTGTCGCGTTGTCGACTGCGATCATGCATGAGACATGCGAGTCAACGAACGGGTAAGCCGGTGCATCTTGGTGCGGCTCCCAGCCTGCTCCACCAGCAAGTTTGTAGTTAATTTTCTCTTTGTAAAGAACCGCTGGCTCATTTAGCAAGACCGACGCGGTAGCGATCATTTGCCCAGTGGTCAGTAATTCTCTAAGGCCGTGATGAAACGGTGTGAAATATTCGGTGCGACAGAGTTTTGCGCCAGACTCAGTTTGCTCGTAGTGGTTCAACCATCTACCAGAGTCACCCCAGTTTTGTACTTCGTCAATCCATTTGCGAAACTTTTCTATTTCTTCGTCTGTAAGAGTTTCTGTTAATAACCAGCCGTTCTTCGAAAAATGATCTAAATCGGCGCTAGAGATCTTTTGGCGAGCAGATGCTTCCATATATAAGACGGTAGTTGGTTGAAACGACGCAAGTCATTTTCGATATCGAAAAAGTAATTAGTTTGAGAATAATTAGGGCTCGTTTAATGTTCTATTTACTTTGATGTCATTTGTGTTTCGTAGATTCGGCGTATGAAAAAACTAAACATCACCCTTGTCCTATCAATCATGACTGCGTCAATTTTTGGTGCAGGCGCTAATGCCCTCGGCGGAGGCTCAACTTCGAATACAGCAAATGGTTCGGAATTGAAACTTCTTGCCAGCTATTCCACAGGTTCAGGCATTGCAGGTGCCGAGATTTCAGCGGTAGACGCGAAGTCAAAGCGCTTGTTCATTACAAACGGCAAAACAAACTCAATTGAAATTGTTGACATTTCAAATGTCAAAAAGCCAAAACTAGTCAAGAGTGTTTCACTTACTGACAAAGGCGTCACCGGCATTCAAAGTGTCGCCGCAAAAAATGGCGTTGTCGTTGTTGCGGCATCTGTTGGTGAAGCAACTGCAGCCGGCAAAGTATTCATCATGGATGTCGACGGCAAACTTCGTAGTGACGTCGTTGATGGCGTGACTGTCGGTGTCTTGCCAGACTCGATTCACATCACCCCCGACGGTCGGTTTGTAGTGACCGCCGACGAAGCCCAACCAAAGAATTACTGCCTAACAAATGGTGTTCTTACCGAAACTTCTGATCCGAAAGGTTCAGTTTCAGTAATTGATCTAAAGGCGAAGAGTCCTGTAGCGACAATTATTGATTTCTCTGGATTCAATGACCGCAAATCTGCGATCACTTACGCTGGTGGTCGTGTTTTTGGCCCAGGTGCAACTGTTGCCCAAGATCTTGAACCAGAATATGTGACTATCTCACCTGATGGTCTAACAGCTTGGGTTACTTTGCAAGAGAACAACGCAATTGCAACTATTGACCTTGCCACGAAAACTGTCACCGGAATTACTGGTCTTGGTTTCAAGAACCACAATCTCTACAACACTGGGCTTGACTCAAGCGACAGAGACAATGTTATTGACATTGGTGCGCGCAATATTCAAGGCATGTACCAACCAGACGCAATTGGTTCAGTTGTTGCTGGTGGAAATACGTATTTGTTTACCGCGAACGAAGGCGATGCACGAGAATACCCATGCTTGATGGGCGGCACTGACCCGACGAAACTCGAAGCCGAAGATCTTCGCCTTAGTGTTGCCGGTGACTCAACTCTTAGTTCAACCTTCAAGTCAGATGCTGTTGCCGGACGAATGAAAGTGACTCCATTTTCACCAGCGAGCGTTACAGGAACAGTTGTCACAGCAAATACGAAAGTTTCGACACCGTATTCTTTCGGAGCTCGATCGTTCTCAGTTTGGAAGGCGCCAACTCTTAATGGTGTTTTCCCTGCTGAAAGAGTTTTTGACTCAGGCGATGAAATCGAAAGAATTGTTGCGACTCAGCGACCAAAGTTGTTTAATGCAGACTGGAACACAACAACTGGTTTAGTGAGTTCATTTGAATCACGAAGCGCTTCAAAAGGCCCAGAGCCAGAAGGCTTAGCAATCGGAACCGCCTATGGTCGAACATGGATGATCCTCGTTCTTGAACGCGACAGTGGTGTCATGCTCTACGACATAACCGACCCGGTCAAGCCTCAATTTCGTCAATACTTAAACACTTCGATACCAGGTGGCGACATAATTCTGGGCACTGCTGGAAACGTCTCGCCAGAAGGTGCGTTGTTCTTAGACGGCAAAAATAGCCCAACTGGCAAGCCAATGTTCGTGATCTCTTATGAGTTGTCAGGGACAGTTGCAATGTTCGAATTGACTGCTCCGAAGTGACCGACCTTTAGTAATAACAAAAGAATTACTTTAAAACTCAAATATAAAAATTAACCACGATGAAAGGGATAATAAAAATGAATATCTTCAAACGCGAGGGCTCAATGGTTCGTCGCCATTCAGTTCGATTGATAACTGCAGCAGCGCTTGCTTTATCGGTTTCGTTTCCAATGGCAACATTGGCAGCACCGTCAGTTAAAGCCGGTGACACATGTGCAAAGACATCCTTAAATAAGACAAGCGGCACATTTAAGTGCACGTACTCATCGGTGACAAAGAAATACACCTGG
>JBAXAW010000068.1:0-11456 GCA_037142305.1 Actinomycetota bacterium | reverse complement strand
ATGAAACCAAACTTGTTAAGCGCATCCATTACGTCACCAGCAGGGCTGATTTGAATATGGTTATATCCACTTGCAATGAAATTTTTAAGATTTTGATTACCGAGATCAAGTGCGAGTGCCGGTGTAATGGTGACAGTCAAGGGATGCATTCCATAAACATGTTTCAGTTGATGAGCAACATATGACCCGTCTTTGCCACCGCTAACCGGGACAACGCAATCAAAAGATCCATCAGAAGATCGGTGCGAATTTAAAATTTGTTTGAGTTCGTTTTGGCGGTTCGACCAATCTAAGTTTTTCTTCTCTTCTGCCCACTGACAAGCGTTACACCAACCACGTTTATCAAATGTGATTCTTGGTCGCGTTGACATATTCAAACAACTCGTACACCAGAAAAGTTCGCTCATTTTGAATTTAACCTTGCTTCACCATGTAGACAGCCCACCATCAACTATGAGATTCTGACCGGTTACATAACTTGATGCTTCTGATGCTAAATAAATTAATGCACCTGTAAGTTCTGATGCTTGTCCCATTCGCCCAAGCGGAACTCGGTTTGAATATTTATCGTCAAAAGTTTTGTTTTGCCCAGAAGAGATTCCGCCTGGAGTTAGAGAGTTAACTCGAATACCGCTTTCGGCCCAATAGGTTGACAGATAACTTGTCAGGCCAACAACAGCCGCCTTTGATGCAGAGTAAACAGCAGGAGTATTAATAGGTCTCCCGTTGTATTGCGAACCTTCATATATGCGCTGGTCTGGGGCAAGGATTCCATAAATAGAAGATGTCTGAATGATCGAGCCGCCACCTTGGAGTTTCATCTGTTTTCCGACTGCTTGGGCAACCAAAAACAACCCGTCAATATTTACTGACATGACTTCGCGCCAAGTTTGCAGTGAGTATTCTTCGAATGGTTTGAAGAATTCATCAAGGTTCGAACCCTTCGACGCAGCATTATTAACGAGTACATCAATCCGACCAAAATCGCTGACGACTGCTGAAACCATCTGTTCAACAGATTCTGGTGAAGTTATATCGCAGCCAAAGCCAGAAACTTTTAGACCAGACTTTTTACTTATAACACCAGCTACTGACTTCGCAGCAGATTGATCAATATCAACAACTGCAACTTGCGCTCCGCTGTCGGCAAAAGCTTGGCAGAAAACTTGACCGAGAAGACCAGCGCCGCCAGTAACTAAAACAACTTTGCCACTGAGGCTAAAAAGATTTGAAGTTTGAGTGTTCGTCACTTTGCTGAACCTTTCGTCATCATCCATTCAACCATTTCAAAATCTGCCTGAGAATCAATGTCTAGAGAGCGTTCTCGCGGCATCTCAAAAAGACGAGTGTTAGAAGCGAACAAACTCGGATTATTCAAAAGCGCATCACGCCGCCAAACATAAATTGATGCATTCATATCAAAACACTTCGGAGAATCTTGACGACGGGTTACAGCATCTTTCAGCGGCTTTGAAAGTTGAACGATTCCATTTTCGTCTTGCTCAACAAGATTGAAATAAGGAGATCGATGGGCTGGTGTGCCGGTTATGACATTGTCAGCGTTGGTCGCCGTTAGAAGTTCTAACGAACCGATAATGTCCGCAGCAATACGAAGTGGGGCTGTTGCATCTAAGTCAATGATGATGTCAAATTGGCCGAATTCTTTTTCGGTGGTCTCAACGCAATGTCTTATTGCCGGAAGTTTTGGGGCGGTATCTGATGCCATCTGCGCTGGGCGATCAACAACAAAGGTTGCACCGTGAGCCAACGCAGTCGTGCGAATTTCTGCGCTGTCACTGCTAATGGCAATCTGTGAAAATAATTTAGTTTCAACTGCTTGTCGGATCGAGTATGCAATTAGTGGAAGCCCGTTGATTAGTCGCAAGTTTTTATTTGCAACACCCTTAGAACCGGCGCGCGCGCAAATTGTGCAAAGAATTTTCATCCTTTAATCCATTTTCGTTTTGATGCTGCGATTTCGATTGCTTCAATAGTTTTCACAACAGTCAACGCTTCGGCGATCGAGCAGATAGTTTTTGGGTCTTGAGCGATCATCGCCTTATGCTCTGCTAAGTATGTGTGATCTAAGTCAGCATTAAATACCTGAGTTGTGTCGTTAAATTGCGCTAATCCAGAGAGCAAATCAATTCGTATTGTGCCTTTGTCACCATTAATTGTGATCACTCTTTGCTTAATTCGATCCAGATAATTTAATTGAATTGATATTGCTTGACAAGTTTTTGTTTGCATCAAAATAGAAAAGGTGTCTTCTGTTTCAATTTCAAGGTTGCTGAACTTTCCACCAGTTGAAGTTAGATGACTCCAGTCACCAAAAAAATATTGGACTAGATCGAGTTCATGGCTAAGGTCGCGTAAAACTCCACCACCGCTTGCGATCGTTGCTGAACTTGAGTTTTGGTATTTATTATTTTTGCGCCAAGTTGGCAAGTATTGTCCAATATAAAAATTTGCGGATGAAATGTATCCGAGTTGAGGCAGCGTGTCTCGTAACCATGCAATGGCGGGGTGAAAGCGAAGGTTGTATCCAACTCCAGCGAACTCGAATCTATTTTTAGCAATTTTTTTATTTGTAGCAAAAAGCGGTTTTTCAATTAATACTTTGCCCATAAATTTTGCTTTGCAAAGGTCTTTGAGATCACTTTCGTGCTGTGAAGTTCTGCTGGCGACAACAACATATTCGAATCGGTTGTGCTTTAGTGCGTCCGAAATAGATTTATATTGAATTGTGTCTGGTTGATTATTTGTGTAATTTGAAACTACGACTACTTCATGATTTGATTCACGAAGAATTCGGGCATGTCTTGAACCGATAGATCCGGCACCAATTACGGCAATCTTCACTGAACTTCCCTAGGCCATTCGCGCTGTGCTCGCTCAAGTTCATCAAGACGACCAATGTCAACCCAATATTCGTGAAGCGGAAACGCAGTAATTCGATGGCCATCCGAAGCAAGTTTTGTAAAATGTGTGGGCATGTCGTAATAAGTATCTGCAGGAATATTCTCTAACCCTTTTGCACTGATCACATAGATCCCAGCATTAACTAAATGTCTATGAGTTGGTTTTTCTGTTACGCCGACGATCTGAGTTCCGTCAACTTCAACAACACCAAAAGGGATTTGGTAGTTATCTTCGCGGACAACCATCGTCGCAACAGCATTTTCGCGTTGATGAAAATCTAGAAGTGCGTCAACAGAAATTCGCGTCAGCAAGTCCCCGTTCATCACAATGATTGGGTAGTTAACTTCACTTGGTAAGAGCGATAACCCACCTGCAGTGCCGAGCCGAGTTGTTTCGTGTAGGTAGGTAATCGAAGCACCTAGTTTCGAACCATCACCGAAATAGTCTGAGATTATTTCTGCTTTAAAATTTAACGAGACAAAAAAATTCACATAGCCTTGATCAATGAAAGACTGAATGATTGTTTCGAGAATTGGTTTGCCACCGACATTGAGCATTGGCTTTGGTGTGTCTTGCGTCAACGGATGAAGACGAGTGCCGAGCCCTCCAGCCATTATCACGACTGCATTTGTTTTTTCTTGAGCCCCGAGCATGTCGTCGACTGTCAGTACATCAACAACCTGTCCAGATTCATTGACAATTGGCATTTGGTGAATTCTTTTTTCGCGCATCAACTTAATAATCACGGTTCGTGGCGTCGATGCAGAACTTGTAGTCGGTGACTTTCGCATCGCTTCTGCTGCCGTAATATTTAAATCTTTACCTGCCAAAATTGCCTTACGAATATCGCCATCAGTAACAGTGCCAATAAGTTTGTTATTGTCATCAACTACGAGTGCAATCTGTAAAGCGCTATTGGTAATTGCTTCAATTGTTTGGCGAAGTGTCATCGAACTCGACACAAGCGCATCTTGCCAACTAGACATTGCCTCTATTCTAATTGTCTAATTGCTTTGCGGGGTTCCCAACGACAATTGCAGAATCTTTGACATTGTGGCGTACAACAGCGCCAGCACCAATAACACAATTATCACCAATTTCAATTCCTTGAATAACTACAGCTCCTGCTCCGATAAATGAACCACGACCGATTTTTACCGAACCAGAAATAATTGCTCCAGGCGAAATCACACAATGGTCACTAATTACTACATCGTGATCAACCGATGCGCGAGTGTTGATAACCACATTTTCGCCAACGCACACTCTATTTTGTAACACTGCTCCGGCCATGATTTGTGTACTCTCACATACTTGGCATTCAGATCCAATTGTTGCTGAAGGATGTTGCACCCCAATAAATTTAAAGCCAAGGTTTAGCCAGCCATTATAAATTTCTTGTCTTGCTTGAGTGCTCTTTGTAGATCCAAGACCGTTAATCAATTCGGTTTTTTTTGGATCAAGTGTTTTAATGAGGTCATCGTTGCCAACAACTGGTATACCAAAAATTAGACTGCCAACTTCAAGTTGCGCGTCAATTATTCCGTTAACTGTGTTGCCTGAGGCAAGTAGCGCATCAAGCACAACTCGACCGTGACCGCCACACGCGATCAAATATCTCTGGGTTGACATTGGTTAAACCAATTCGTTTTCGTCGATGTCGCGCGTTGATTTTGTTCCGAGAAGATCCCAATATTTGAAAGGAGACTGCCCAGTGCCGGGTCGTTTAACGACGATATTTTCGGTAGTGAAAATATCGCCAGATTTGATTGGTTTACTGGCAACGATGCTTCGACGTGCAACTTGCTGATTTTTTTGTTCATTAACTGTTGCTGATTTTTCCGCACTGCCGAAAGCAATTTCGATGTCTCGGATATTTGCGACAAGTCTCTTGAACTCATCGGGTTCTAAAGACGCCTTATGATCCGGTCCAGCTAAATCGCGACTAGTCGTGAGATGTTTTTCGATAACGGTTGCACCCATCGCAACTGCACCAACAGCAATATGTGTGCCTGCCGAGTGGTCAGACAAACCGATTCGACAGTCAAATTTCTCGCGCAAAGTAACCATGGCTCGAAGATTGATATCTGTAGGTGAAGTTGGATAGTCAGTAGTGCAATGCAGAAGTGTGACCCGTTTTTTCAATACGTCTTTTCCGGCATCGCTAGACAGAGCTTGTTTGCAGGCAGCAGTTGATGCTTCCGAATTTTTGTCGGTGGTCATTCCAAAAGCAACAACCCCAAGCGCCAACTCAATTTCGTCAATCGTGCTCATGCCGGTTGAAAGAATTATTTTGTCAGTACACCTTGCAACTTCTAATAAAAATGGTGCGTTTGTCAGTTCGCCTGATCCAATTTTAATTGTTGAAAGTTTAAGATTAGATACCAAAAATTTAAGACTTTCGCTATCAAATGGCGTCGAGAGAAACTCGATACCACTAGTTTTGCAATATTCAAATAGTTCGCGTTGCTGAGTGTGCGACAACTCAAGGCGCTGCAACATTTCTAGTTGGGTTTCTTGGCTATCTGTGTGTGCAATTTGATAGTCGGCTTTTTTAGCACTAGTTGTAACTATTGAACTGGCTACAAACGATTGAAATTTAACTGCATCTGCTTTTGCAACGACCGCTGCGTCAACAAGTTTTCGAGCAAGGTCAATTGAACCGTTATGGTTCACGCCTGCTTCGGCAATAATAAAAGTATTTGGCGTATTTGTCATTAAAAATTGTCGAAGAATATTTTTTGTGTAGTCAACTTCGCGTTTTTCAGCGTATCGGCGATGCTATTTGCCGTATTACCAGAGCCGTATTTGCTTGTAGTTGCATGACAACGAGCCTTCCATGAGGGCGAAAGTGCTGTCTCAATAGCGGTACGAATTTCGTCGTGACCGAATTTGCAGTCGATGATTGAATCGGCGCGAAGCCGACCATCTTGGCGCGTGCCGATATTGACAGTCGGCACATGAAGTGCAGGAGCTTCGATGATTCCACTCGAAGAGTTTCCGATAACGACATCGGCAATTCTCATTAAGTTTAGATAGTTTTTTTGACCAAGCGAACTGTGTAGCGCTCGTCGCTTTGGTTCACGTAATACAAATTTGGTTATCTCATCATGCACATATTTGTATCCAGGGTCGGCATTAACACCGGTAAACACAATTGTCGCTTGAGCGAAATTATCAAGCGCAGCGAGCAACTCGGTGATTTCAGTAGTCATAGACATTTCGCTTCGAGTCGTCGGGTGAACCGTTACTAGCAACAACTCTTTTTGAATTTCAATACCGATTACGGATGCCAAGTCATCTCGTGTCATTTTTTCAAGATTCAGTAAGACGTCAACCCCGAGTGCCCCAACATTAAAAACTGTGTTCGGCGATTCACCAAGTTGAATTAACCTGCGTTGGTATTCTCCAGCCGCGCAAAAATGAAGGTTTGACATTTTCGTAATCGAATGTCTGATGCTGTCGTCAAATGCACCAGTGGTGACTTCGCCACCATGAATATGTGCAATCGGAATACCCAAAATCAATGCCGCTTGGGCTGCACCAAGAATTTCGTATCTGTCGCCCAATACGACGAGAAGGTCTGGTTTAAGTTTTGCGAAAGCATCGGCAAGTTGCGATGTAGCCCGACCCAACGCATGAGCTATCTCAATAACCGAATCATCAGAAAGTTCAAGATCAACTAAAGCATCGGCGATGAACCCATCTTGTTCTATGAACTTAATTGTTGAACCGTGCTGTGCAGATAAATGTGCACCAGTGACGACGAGTTGAAAATCTATTTCTGAGTCTTGCTTTAGCAACGTCATCAATGGTGCGAGCAGTCCGTACTCTGCTCGAGTTCCGGTAACTACGCAAATTTTGCGGTTTGAACTCATAGTCCTAAGTTTGCGCTACTTGGCACATTGATCAATGAACTCAGGAGCATTTGCGCGATTGGTAATTCTGCGCGAGGCGAGTTGTCGTACATCGGCAACTGATGAAGCAGGTTCCATGCGGGGCGACACAAATAACCCTTTCCACGCGAAGCTGTGAGTAACTCATTTCGAATCTGCAAGTTTGGCTTCTTGAGTCGAACAGTATTCAGCCAATAATTAGATGTTGTTCCTTTTGGTTCACTAATAAATTCGAGAGACTCTGAACTTTTCAGTGCACTGTCGTATTTATTGGCAAGATTTCGTTTGTTGCGTAAAAATTCGTCTAATCGATCTAGTTGAGCGCAGCCCAGGGCAGCATTTAAATTTGGCATGCGATAGTTCCATGCAGTTTTGTCATGCATGAACTCCCATTCATGTGCAAGTTTCGCAGTTGTGGCAAGATGGCGGATTTTCGTAGCGAGCGATTCGTTGTCTGTAAGAATTGCACCACCGCCGCCGGTTGTGATGGTCTTGTTGCCGTTAAAACTTAAAATTCCACAAACACCGAATGTTCCAGTGTGTTTTTTGCCAACGTAACTTCCGAGTGACTCGGCTGCATCTTCAATTATTGGCAAGCCAAATTCGTTGGCGATCAAAATAAGTTCTTCAATCTGCGTTGGATGGCCAAATGTGTGCATTGGCACAATTGCACCGATTCGCGCTCCTGTTTTTGTGTTAATCAATTCATTGCCTTGTTTAGTTGTCGCTGACGCAAGGTGTTTTCGTAAAGCAACCGGATCTAACCCAAGTGTCACTGGGTCACTGTCAGCAAAATGTGGGGTTGCACCGCAATGTGCAACGGCGTTGGCTGTGGCTACGAAACTCAGTGACGGGATTATCACTTCGTTGCCAGGTTTGATGCCCACCGAATGCAACGCAAGATGAAGTGCACTAGTGCCGTTTACAATCGCGATTACGTGTGCAGCCCCGGTGAATTTGGAAAGCTGGTTTTCGAAACGAGTGATGAACTCACCAACTGATGAAACCCAACCAGATGACAAGCACTCGGCAACCATTTTGTGCTCATGAGGACCAATGTTTGGTTCGTGCAGAGCAATCGTTGATTTTTCAACTGGCCCTAGTACAGAAGTTAGTACTTCAAGAAATTCTCGTGTCGGTAGATCGTGAGTTGTCATCTAATTAAATGTTGTATCGATCTGCCTTGTAGCGCGACAAATTATTCGGGTCTGAAAACCAGTCAATTGTTCGTTGTAATCCGATTTTGAAACCCTCGGCACCATCCAAAGACGGCTTCCATTTGAGAAGTTTTTCGGCTTTTTTAATTGAAGCGTGCAGTCTTTCGACTTCAGAATTCTTGGGACGATCACGTTGTTTGTCGTTGGCGAGTTTTAGATCAATGCCCATAAGTTCGGCGATTGTTTTGGCAGTGTCTTCAACAGAGATTTCAAAACCACTGCCAAGATTTATTGTTTCGCCAATAATTGCGTCGCTTTCGGCAGCAGCGATAAATCCAGATGCTGTGTCTTCAACAAATGTGAAGTCACGCGTTGGCGAAAGTGCGCCAAGTTTTACTTCTCGGTTCGTTGCAAGTTGACTAATAATTGTTGGGATAACCGCCCGTGCAGATTGTCTTGGTCCATATGTATTGAATGGTCGAAGAATTCCGACTGGTAAATCAAACGAAGCATGAAAACTTAACGCAAGTTGATCGGCACCGACTTTTGATGCCGCGTATGGCGACTGCGGATGCAATGGGTGATTCTCGTCAATCGGAATATATTGCGCTGTGCCGTAAACCTCACTGGTTGAAGTTTGTACAACACGCGACACATTGTGGCGTCGCGCTGCCTGCAAGATATTTAATGTGCCCTTAATATTCGTATCTATATACGTGTCGGGCGAATGATACGAATATGGAATCGCAATTAGAGCTGCGAGGTTCAAAATTACTTCTTGACCAGATACTGCAGCATCAACACCGTGTGGATCACGAATATCTCCAGCGAAAACATCAAGGCTGTCACGAACTGACTTGTGTACATCATCAAGCCATCCCCAAGAATTAAATGAGTTATAAAGGACAAATGCTCGTACTTGATGTCCGCGTTTAATAAGTGCTTCTACCAAGTGCGAACCGATAAAACCATCTGCGCCAGTTACGAGAATTTTCATTTGCTATCGACCTGTTGATCCGGTCAGTTTGGAGATCAAAACTGCCAATACCACTGAAATGAAAACTGCTAACACGACTCCGGAGAAGATGCTAGTGATGCCGACTGCACCTACTGATCGGATATTCCAAGAATTTGTCGTCGGTGCGGATAAATTGGAACCTTGATTCTCAACTCGAACGGCATGCGATTTAGTTGTATCGGAATTTCGGGTTTTTGTAACCCACCACAACGTAATCAGGCTCAGCCCGATGATTGCAGTAGACCTGACCGTAACATCAAGGACGGTGAGTGACATGAGTATCGACACAACCACGACTTCTTCTAGCGTATCGCCAGAGGTGTCTGAAGAGCATCAAGACAAGAATCAAGTAGTTATTGCGCCGCGTCAGAGAAACATGTGGTGGGCAATACCAATGCTCACAATTGTTTGGCTAGTAACCAGTGCGATAATTATTTCATCATTGGTTCGCGTTAACTATTGGGAAGTAGCACCTGGTTCTGCAGAGCAAGTTAGCTCTAGATTTTCGTTCGATAAAGATGCTCTTGCGCTTGCCGATCGGTACAAGCCGAAGTCACCAGTTTTATTTGTTACTGCATTTGGATCAAAACTCTCTGCGCTTGATGCTTTGCTTGGCACGCTAGACCCAGATGTAGATGTATTAAATCGCGTTCAGAAGTTCGGCACTTCAACACCTGATCAACAAAAAAATCTTGGATATCAGTCAATGACAACTGCGAAACAAATTGCAGAGTATGTCGCCATGAATCGTTTGGGCTACAAGGTGTCAATTAGTTATGGAGAATTAATTATTGATCGATTTGTTTGCGAAGCAGTGCCACGTCCGTTGAGTGCGTGTTTGCAACTTGGAGTTGGCGACACGATCACATCTTTTGATGGCATCAAGATTCCGACATTGGCTGACTTACTTCCGCTAATGAAGAACTATTCACCAGGTGATGTTGTTAAATTAGAAATCACACCTCATAGGACTACCGACTCAGTTACCAAAGATGTCGAGTTGATTGCCAGTCCAGATGATCCAAATCGCACGATTATCGGGGTATGGCCTGCTGACACAAGAATTGTGAAGTTGCCGTTTGAAGTTGATATTGACACCGACCTAATTGGTGGGCCATCTGCCGGTCTTGCCTTCACTTTGGCTTTATTAGACGAATTAACTCCTGGTGATTTAACAGGTGGAGTCAAGGTAGCTGCGACTGGCACGATTGACGGCAACGAAGCAGTTGGCGCGATTGGTGCGTTGCGTCAGAAAACAGTTGCCGTTAAAGCTTCTGGTGCCAAAGTATTTTTCGTGCCGAGTTCGCAATCAGCAGAAGAAATTGAGGCGGCTAAGAGGATTGCGGGATCAAAATTGCGTATTGCTCCAGTTGCAAATCTTGGTGAAGCACTCGCAATTCTCAAAGAGATGGGGGGCAGCGACATATCTAATGACGCGATCGAGCTATAGGCAAGGTTTAACCTTATATATATGGCGATTACATTCTCGCGCCCTGACCCTTCATCCCCTGGTGCGGTTGGGTCAGCACAATTCAATATTGCAAGGCGCGGTTATGAACAAGGTGAAGTTCGCGACTTTTTGAGGATGGTCTCGGCCGAGTTGGCCAGACTTCAAGAGCGAGAAAGATTTTTAGAAAGCGAAATGCGCGCGATGCAAACTCGTGGCTTGTCTGATCCTGGTGTTCTCGATGAAGCAACGGTAACGACGCTGCTGGGCGAAGAGACGGCACGTGTTCTATCAGTTGCACGCGAAGCCGCACAACAAATGCGAATGCGTGGTGCAGAAACAGCTGAGAGATTGGTGCGAGAAGCAACTTCTGAAGTTGCAAGATTACGTGAAGAAGCTGAAATTGAAAATGAGCGTCGGCGAACTGATGCATTAGATGACAGCGAATCGGAAATAGAGCTTGCTAAACAGCAAGGTCGTGAAATGATAAATGAAGCTCGCGAATACAAAGAGCGAGTGCTGACCCAACTCGCACGGCGTCGCGAACTTGCGAAACAACAAATAGAACAATTAGTTCGCGATCGTGATCGGTTGATGTCAGCCTTTGAACGCGCACGGCTAGCAGCTAATGATGTGATGGGTGACTTGACTGAATTTGATGAAGCAGCCGGAGATCTAAGGCAAGCCATCCCTGAGGGAGTAGTTGACCAAACGTTACACAATGTTGTTCTTTTTGATCGAGAAAAATTTGAAGATGACACTTTAGATAATGTGCGACCAGAAGTTGCAAAGTCGCCTGAATTTGAATCATCGCAACACCTAGAACAAATTTCGTTCACTACAAATGACAAAGAGTTAACTTTTACTGCCGAAGAATCTTTTCTGACGTCTTCAACTGAATTGCAAGTCGAATCTGATTTATTGCAAGAACTAGCAGTAACGAAGCCGGAAGTAATGCAGGAAGTAATGCAGGAAGTAGAACCTGAATTCAAATTAGAGGTTCAACTAGAAGTAAA
>JBAXAW010000067.1:0-11660 GCA_037142305.1 Actinomycetota bacterium | reverse complement strand
CTTCTGCACGTAGTTCTTTACGAAGTCCTCCGCATTTGACTCAAGGACTTCATCAATTTCGTCAAGTAAATCATCAAGTTCAGAGATCAACTTTTCACTATTAACGGCAGGTTTGATTTCGTCGGCAGTGTCAGTTTTAGTTTGAACTTTTGTTGGCTTCTGCTTGCGAGTGGTTTCAGTCATATGCGCACCATAGCGAATAATCAGAGCGATGTAAACATCGCTTTTCAAAAACGAGTAATTATTTGCTAATCAATTAGTGGGTTTGAAGCTTGAATTAGAAACAGCATCGCCAAGCGCCGTAATCAAATCTGATGGAGTCAAGCAACGAGCAAAAAGCTCTTCGGTCATCGCTTTAGTTCCGCGCAGGGGCTCGATCATTGGGATTCTTTTTAATGGACCAGTTCCGATATCAAAAACTACGCTGTCCCAATTGGCGGCGACGACATCATTCGGCCACTTCTCTAAACATTTGCCCCGAAAATACGCGCGCGTGCTTTCGGGTGGTTCAGTGCACGCCTCAATTGCCTGCTGATGTGAAACCAATGTTTCGAGACCAGCACGCATTGCAAGACATTTATCTGGGCGCATATCGTGATATTGCAAATCAACAGCCTTTAGTTTTGCATCTGTGTTGCGTAAATTGTGTCTAGTTACCAACCCATCGACGATTCGTTTTTTGGCGACCCAGTCAACAAGATGCGCGACACTCAGTGGATCAGTTTGTAGGCCCTCAATTACTTCTCGCCAACGACGCAAAATATTTTCACCAGTAGTCTGGCCGACAGATTCGAGACCAAAACTATTCGCATAGCGCTCGGCACTTTGATACAGGGATTCCTGTATTTCAAGAGCAGTCATTCGTTTGTCATTCTCAAGAGAAATCACTTGGCGCAAAGTCGTGTCATGACTGATTCGACGAATTGCGGGCACCGGATTGAGCAGCAACAAGTCTTCGGGCAACTGGTCGTCTTCAATCATTGATAATAAAATTGCTGTAGTGCCGAGCTTTAGATATGTTGCTACTTCGCTCATGTTGGCATCACCGACAATCACGTGAAGTCTTCTGTATTTTGTTGGATCACAATGCGGCTCGTCGCGAGTGTTAACTATTGGTCGTTTCAGCGTGGTTTCTAGACCGACCTCTTCTTCAAAAAAATCGGCGCGCTGGCTGAGTTGAAATGCGACCGAGTCTTTTGGCATTGACTCAAATTCGGTACCGACTTTTCCGGCACCGCAAAATACCTGTCGGGTAACAAAATGAGTTGTGATCAACGCAGCCATCTTGGCGAAAGGTAATTCACGCGCAATCAAGTAATTCTCATGGCATCCGTAACTGTTGCCTTTTCCATCTGAATTGTTTTTATAGGCGATCAATTCAGCGCCCTCGGGCAAGAATCCTTTGGCAGCGATCATGCTTTGTCGCACGATTTCTTCGCCCGCCCTGTCATAAATCAAAGCCTCATCAACCGATCTACATTCAGGCGTAGATATTTCTGGATGTGCGTGGTCAACGTAATACCTGGCGCCATTTGTTAAAACCGTATTTACTAAATGCATCTCGATCTCGGGTGGAAACGAATCGTCCAACGAGAAGCCTCTGGCGTCATTTCCAGGTTGCTCGTCTTCAAAATCCCAACCAATATTTTGTTCGAACCGACCTACATACGAATTAATCAATAAAGACGATGCCGTCACGGCACTCGCATCCATGCCCTTGGCGATGATCCCGTACTCGGTCTCAATGCCACATATTTTTGGGATACTCACCGAATCCTCAGAGATATTGTCCAGTGGCAGTTTTTTCAATCGCGCGACCGCCCGATTTTGAGTCGCTTGCGTTGTTGGCAAGGGTACGGATGAATACGATCCGCTCGCCTTTTTTGCCGGAAATTTTCGCCCAGTCATCCGGGTTGGTTGTGTTCGGAAGATCCTCGTGTTCTTTGAACTCTTGACGTATAGAAAGGGTCAGATCTTGCAATTGGATACCGCGTTCGCCACCAGCGATAAGACGCTTAATCGCAAGTTTCTTTGCTCGCCTCACGATATTTTCAATCATCGCACCAGACGAGAAATCTTTAAAATACATTACGTCGCGGTCGCCATTTTGATAAGTGACTTCAAGAAATCGATTGTCATCGTCTTGGCGATACATCTCGGCCACCGTCGCTTCAATCATTACCGAAATTGTTTTATCTAGATCGCCGCCATTGCTTTCGATCTCGCTTGCCGAAATTGGAACTTCGCTCGTCAAATATCGACCAAATATTTGTCGTGCCGCATCTGCATTGGGGCGATCGATGCGAATCTTCACGTCCAGCCTGCCCGGGCGAAGAATTGCTGGGTCAATTAGATCTTCACGATTGGTTGCACCAATGACAATCACATTTCGCAAACCTTCTACCCCGTCAATTTCGGCGAGCAATTGCGGCACGATGGTCGACTCCATGTCGGAGGATATTCCGGTGCCACGAGTTCGAAACATCGAATCCATTTCATCGAAGAAAACAATTACTGGCCAGCCCTCTTCACTTTTTTCACGCGCTCTTTGAAACACCAATCGAATCTGGCGTTCGGTTTCGCCTACATATTTATTTAGCAACTCGGGTCCCTTGATATTGATGAAGTAGCTTCGAGCTTTTTCTCCACCATTCGCATTTGACACCTTTTGCGCGAGGCTATTTGCAACCGCTTTAGCAATTAAAGTTTTGCCACAACCCGGTGGCCCGTATAGCAAGATTCCTTTAGGAGCGGGCAAGTGGTATTCAGCGAATAGTTCGCTATACAAAAACGGTAATTCAACTGCGTCTGCGATTTGCTCAATTTGTGAGTCAAGGCCACCAATGTCTTTGTATGAAATATCGGGCACCTCTTCAAGCAACAAATGTTCAACCTCAGGTTGTGTCAGGCGCTCGAGCAGCAGGTTTGATTTTGAATCCATCCGCAAAAGATCGCCATTTCGAAGATGCATTCCGCGTAGGGCGTCAGCCAGTTCACAGACTCGCTCGTCATCACCGCGTCCAGTTACAACGGCGCGAATTCCATCTTCAAGAACCTCTTTAAGATGAACTACTTCGCCGATCGGCTCAGACGCACGGACCTTGATGACATTGAAACTTTCGTTGAGCACCACTTCTGCACCACGCTCAATTTTTTCAAAATCAATATCGGGGTTGACAGTTACTCTCATTTTTCTACCGTTAGTTAAAATGTCTACCGTTAAGTCATCGTTTTTTCCCACGATGACTCCATACCCAGATGGTGGTTGCGTTAATTTTTCAACTTCATCTCGTAGTGTCGATATGTGCTCACGAGATTCTCGAAGTGTGTACGAGAGTTTTTCGTTTTGAGCTACGGCGTGCGCAAGTTGACCTTTGGTCTCGAGCAATTTGTCTTCGAGATGTCGCGCATGCTCGTGTGCTGATTCAGGACTCTGGTCTCCTGCTCGTGCCATCGTGAATTTTGCCTCTCCTCGTATCTCTGTGCCTACCGTATAGGTGAATCCACAAGTTACAAAAATCGTGAAATGACTAAACCGCCAAGATAAGGAATTTGCCGTGTATCATAATCTCGTTGCGGTATAGGTCTTAAACAAGGGAGCGTCAAATGAAGGTATGGATTGATCAGGATCTCTGCACAGGAGATGGTCTGTGCGAAGAAATTGCTCCTGACGTATTTACTTTGTTAGATGATGGTTTGGCCTATGTTCGTGAAGGCGCCAAAGTTTTCGCAACCGCAAAAGGCAACGAACAAGGTGCTGCAGGTGTTGCTAATTTCGCCGATTCGATGCTTGACGCAGTAGTTGAATCCGCTGAAGAATGCCCAGGAGAGTGCATCTTCATCGAGCCGTAAATATTCGGTTTGTAGTTTTATGCGCCGATGTATCTGGCGCTTGTTAAGAAGCCAGTGTGTGCAACCATTCTGTGGTCAGGTCGCACTGACGCTCCTTCAATATGCCAAGTTCGGTGCAGAACCTCTAGCGTTCTGCGGTCGAGCCACCCATCGCCCATTGCTTCTTGGGTTCGCACAGCCTGCGTGATGCTCGGCGAATAAGAAACAACTAGCGCACCTCTTTTCAGCACCTTTTTGGCATGTTCAATGACCTGCCACGGTTCAGGTAGATCTAAAACCATTCGGTCAAAATCAGTTTCCTCGATACCTAAATATGCGTCACGAATTGAGACGCAGTATCTTTCGAGCGCCGATTCTCCAAGAAATTCGCGAACATTTGTCTGCGCACGATTTGCAAAATCTTCTCGCAATTCATAACCAGTAATGATTGCCCCGTAGCGAAGCATCGTCATTGATAACGCACCGGATCCAAGCCCGGATTCGAAAACTTTGACACCCGGCGTGATGTCAGCCATCATGCAAATTGGAGCGAGATCTTTTGGATAAATAACTTGTGCGCCGCGTGGCATTTGCACAACAAAATCTTCAAGGGTCGGGCGCAAAACAATGTAATACGCTCCTTTGGTCGATTGCACAGACGCACCTTCGTGAACATCAATTATCAAACTGTGCGCGAGGAATCCAGCATGAGTATGAAATTCGCCGTTTTCTTTTAATGTAAATAAGTAACGACGCTTTTTTACATCAAGCAGAAGTACTTTTTCGCCGTAACTAAACATCTGCAAGTCTGATTTCGAAATATCTGAACATCATTCGCATCAACGAACTGAATGCGATTTGATCGTGATTGAGTCGCCCTGCTGAAACTTGCGCCGAACAACATTTTGGCTAGATGATTTGAAGTGTCTTCGCAAAAATCGATACACGCCGAACCAAAAACTTAACTTTGCAGATCGAGCGATGAGTTTTTTAAACATAAGTTAGATTTTCGCGTTAATTACTTATTGCTGAATATTTCAATTATGCTGCGATTCTTTTTGCCGCTGCGTTTGCCAAACATAAATGCCGTTAGCAACGCGACAATTGCGACTCCGATTTTAATTAATCTGATTTGCTCTGACTTGTCAGCAACTTTTGATTGGATATCTTCCTGAAATAAAATTAGTTGGTGTTGTAATTCGTCACGCGTCACACGCTGATCTAGCTGCGTCATAACTTATTTCTCGAGCGTTCCACGTTTGATTCGCGAATTCGCCAAATATCCAACAATTAAACAAATAAAGACTGTGATCAGGTAGCAGAGCCAAGACCAAGCGTTAGAAGTGCCCAATGGGGTTGTCTGTACGAGTCTTAATACACCTAACGATCCGATTACAACGCCAATACTTATCAACACTGCGGCGAATAGCCCGAACCCAAGCCAACGGCCAGCACCTCGTAGTGGGTCTATCGCCTCTTGTTTCGCGTATTTGATGACGAGGTCGTACAACTCTGAAATCTTGATCTTCGCTTGTGATTCGTCGGCAGGCACAGGCTTATTCTACGACATCATTATGCGAGCTAGCCCTATTTAAGTGGTGCAACCTTTTCGAGATCGATTGAGTCGCCGCCAGATGCCAAAGATGAAATTAGTGAATTCCAAATCGGGATGTATATCTCTGTGGTTGAAGTACCAGTGCCATTAAGAAGCAAAGTAAATATTGTTGAATGATCATCGCTAAATGGAAAAACACCAGAAAGTGCTTTGACTCCTGTGAGCGTGCCGGTTTTGCCGCGCAATACATTGAACGCTGGCCCAGACATAAAGTTTTCGCGCAGAGTGCCAATAGATCCTGCAATTGACATGCCCTTGACAAGGTCGCTGTTTGCGCCAGCACGTTGCAGCAGTGCTGTTAATAAACCACAAGTCAGATGAGTCGCACGGTCTAACCCTGAGCCATCTCCAAGCGCAACCCCCGCCGACGGCAACTGCCATTCAGTGATCTTGCCGGCTATAACTTGTAATCCGGCGATACGAGTGGCAGTACCCTGCGATACTCGTCCGATCTCTTTCAACAAAAGTTCAGCAGTGTTGTTATCACTGTTTGTCAACATCTCGGCAACAACGTCACGAAGTGGGGCCGAATCAATTTTGGCAATTTGTGGTGTATCTGCAGGTGCGGTGTCAATATCTGGTGAACCTTTAACGATGATTCCGCTTTCTTTCAATAGTCGAGTGAACTCTTTTGCGGCAGCGAATGCAGGGTTCACTAATTTGACTGGTGAATCTGATGTATTCGCATCATTGATCATCAGCGCACCGAGTGGACCCGCCTCAGTGCCGCGGATTCCGTCACCCCAGTTGGGCGAGTAACGCTCACGATCATAAAGCGATTCATCACCGATGACGCTCCCTTGAATGCTCTTGACGCCCGCCGCAACTAGAGAATCAACAAGACCTTCAACATATGTTGGTGTCAAAGTTGGAAACTTTTCGGTTGACGGATACGACCGCGTTGAGAGTAGTGGATCACCAGAACCAACAAGCCACAGATCGCCTCGGACAACTGAACCCTCTATGACGCCAAGAAGTTTCGTAGAAAAAACTGTGTCGGGTTTTATTACGTCTAGCGCGACCGCTGCAGTGAGAAGTTTCATGTTGCTACCAGGTATCAATGCAAGGTCTGAGCGTAAAGAATAAATTTCTCTATCGTCAGTGCGAACTGTCAGGCAAGATTCAGCAGGCAAGGTCGTGCTGAGTTGTTGCAATTTTGCCGCCACCCGAACTTTAAGTGTCGAGTCAACTAGAGCTTGAGGAATTCTTCTTGCGGAAAATATCGGCGTAACTGGCGGCTTCGCGAGTTGATCTGAAAGTTTTAGAGATTTGGCTTGGGTCTCTTTTGTTTGGGCTACCTCCATCGCCGAAACTAAAGGCACACATCCAATTAGTGTTACAAATAGCAGCACGCCGATGAGGGTGTTGACCTGAGTTCGTTCGCAATAATCGTTGAAACGTTGTCGTTGTTTGTGAAACTTCACTTAGCAACTCCACGCCATTTTGAATATTGATACGAAAGTGCCAGCGCTTTGGCTGCGCGTTGACCGTTGGCGTAGCAAAGTCTGCCCGACTCTTGAACTGCTTTGATGCCCGGATTATTGGTATCTGCCACACCTAATTCTGTTGCTACAAGAATTGGTTTCTCGGTTTCGATAGAAAGTTCAGCGGCGATTTGGGCAAATCTCTCATCTTGTCGATGGTGGTAACTAACAATTCGCTCTAATCCGAAATCGGGATAAAAACGTCCCTCGGTCATAAGTCGCGCTTGGTTAGATTGAATTCCAAGTCCAAGAAATATTATTGAGTCAACACTTGGATGCGTGGCGATTAGTCGCATTACTTCTGGAATCGTGTCGCGCGTCTCGCCGCCCGCGCAGTCGACTGGGTTATTGTGACTCCAGCGATCTGGTAACAGTGCTGAAATTGCATCACTTAGATCTTCAGGCAATGAAATCAAATTCAACACATTGTCGTTAGATATGACGTCAGATGTTACGACTCCCCATCCGCCAACAGTCGTGAGGACAACTACATTTGGTCCCTTAGGCAGTGGCTGAGTCGCAAACGTCGCAGCAATATCAAAAGCCTCTTCAGCGCTGGCGACCCGAGTTACACCATTGGCAAAACAAACACCATCGAAGACACGATCGTTACTGGCTAATGCGCCGGTGTGACTTGCCGCAGCAAGTGCGCCGCTTGATGTTGACCCGCCCTTGACAACAACCAACGGTTTAACAGCACTAATTGATTTCATGCTGGCTGCAAGTTTTTCGCCATCTTGGATTCCTTCTAGGTAGACAAGAGCTACGCGTGTTGCTTCGTCGGTAGCGAAAAAATCTAAAACTTCAGGCACGCCCGTGCATGCAGCATTGCCAGCCGAAATTGCCCGAGCAATACCAACATTTGTAAATCGTGCATAGTTCATAAAACTCGAAACGAAATTGCCGCTCTGGCTTGCTACCGAGATTGCGCCCTTGGGCGGAAACGGCCCGACAATTTGTGCACAAAGATTTACTGGTGTGCTGACGAGCCCTTGCCCATTCGGACCGATCAACAAAAGATCGAGTTCGCGTGCTTTATCTTTAAGAAATTTTTGCGCTTGCACACCAGACTCGCCCGCTTCGCCATAACCCGCAGAAGTGATATACACCGAGCGAATATTTTTTCGTGCGCAAGCTTCAAGTATCGAAATATTCGTTGATGCCGGCGTGCACACAAAAGCCAGATCAATTTGATTTTCTGGTAAATCGTCAATCGTGGCAACAGACTGCACACCGAGTACTTCGGCAAGTTCAAGATGTGTGGCGAAGATCTGCCCCTTGTAACCGCATGAAATTAGGTTATGTAATGAGACGAAGCCGAATTTTCCTGGGTGGGTTGAAGCTCCGACAACGACTACGCCTCTTGGGTTGAACAGTGACTCAAAGAATCGTCCAGTTGAAATTGATGGTTTTATTTCTTTCGACGGTTTAGGCGAATCTTTCACGACAAGTGCATCTACTGCAACTATCGAACCATCGCTTCTAATCAAGATTGGGTTAATGTCAATTGAAGAAATACTTGGGTCGCTTTCAGCGGCATTTGAAAGGGCAACTAAGGCATCTGCTAGTTGATCCTTCGAAACCGCCGACTCACCACGAAAACTCTCAAATATCTTTTGCTGACGCAATCGGCCTTGCAAAGCGAGAGCACCCGTCTTAGAAAGTGGCACGGGAGCGAATGCGACATCCGCGATGACTTCTGCGTAGATACCGCCAAGGCCGAGCATTACAAATAATCCGAATTGTGGATCGCGCATAACCCCAGCAATAAATTCACGCTTGCCAGACTCCATTTTGGCGATCAAAAGCGAAACATCGCCATCGTCAACAGTTACTTTCGCTAACAATTCGCTTGCGGCTATTTCCGCGGCTCTAGCAGAGTCAACACCAAGTCGAACCAGCCCTCGCTCGGTCTTATGCGCAATCGAGTCACCACATAATTTCACAACCACTGGGTATCCAATTTGTTCGGCAGCATTGACTGTTCTTTCAACTGAATCGTCATCTGTTGTGACTTCTATTTCAGCCGCGAAAATGACACCAAATTGTTGAAGAAGTGATTTGGATTTTGTCTCTGAAAGCGTTGTCTGACCCGAGATATTCACATCGTCAGAGTAGTGTGAGTCGCATGCTCAATGTTGTCAAAATTTTGTTGTTGGCGCTGCTCGTGGGTTTTTCAGTCACAACGTTGGCCAATCTTGGAACCACGGTTTATATGCATCGGGCGCTCGCCCACAAGGCTTTAACGCTTCATCCGATTGCGAGTTTTTGCGCGCGATTAACAGTCTGGCTTTCAACTGGTATTCGACCGCGTCAATGGGTCGCAGTGCATCGCAAACACCACGCGTTCACCGATCAAGAAGGCGATCCTCACTCGCCTGTTCTTCTCGGCTGGAAGAATGTTCAGATGCGTAATGTTGTTCTGTATCGCATCTCAGCAAATGACCCTCAGACAGTTGAGCGCTACGCAAAAGATTTACCACAAACTCGTTTGGACAAATTATTTTTTGATCGTTCGCTAGTTGGTCTCGGCCTTGGTATCGCACTTTTGGTGTTCGTATTCGGACCAATGATTGGATTATTGGCAGCAGTTGTTCATTTGAACGCATACCTCGCGGGTTCTGCAGCAGTAAACGCGATCGCCCACCATTTTGGTCGAAAGCCATACGCCAACGGCGCAGGTAATTTGCAGTGGCTTGCGTTGCTTACCGCTGGCGAAGGTTTGCATAACAATCATCATGCTGCGCCGACATCGGCACGACTCTCGCACCGTTGGTACGAACTTGATCCCGGTTGGTGGCTAATCAGAGGACTCAGTGCAGTAAAACTCGCCAAAGTGCGTCTTGCAACTGTGCGATTAAAACCTTCAGCGCACCGCGTGACTGTTTAATAAAACAGTGTTCAATATCACGGCGGCTTAGTGCAGATTATCTCAGCCTTATTTGTAGAGAACTTTGCGCTTCGTCAAGCACCTGGTCCAAGTACTCGAATTGATTTAACTGGCGCCTTCTTTTCGATGGCAGCGCCGACTCCTGTTCCGGTCACGATTGATCCGCATCTTGTTGTTTTGATCTATTGCAGTCCTGACGAACCAGGTAATTCGCTTCTCGAAGTGATTTTTCGTTCTGGGCCATCTGTGGATGATGAGCAATTGGCTAGAAATGTAAGCCCGTTTACCGTTGAACCCGGCAAATTTACTTACAGGCTCGTTCGTGGAGAGCTACTTCTTACTAGTTATACGCAGATTTTTGCGCACTGCCGAATCGGTACTGCGCCGTGGCATCTGGTGCCACTTACGCTTTTGCCCCCAGTCGTCACTGGCTCAGACTCAGACAACAGCGCGTAATCCAACTACATTTGTCGCAATGAGTTTTCGATTATCTGAGCAACAAGACGCAGACGCAATTTCGGTAATACGAGGTCTGGCGATGGACGCCCCGTTGGCCGCCAAGAGTGGTCATCAAGGAACAGCGATGTCTCTTGCTCCACTGGGTCATGTTTTATTTAGTCGAATAATGCGCCACAGCCCGAAAGACGCGAACTGGAGAAATCGAGATCGTTTTATTCTCAGCAACGGTCACGCATCGATCTTGCAGTACGCATTGTTATTTTTAAATGGTTATGGATTAGAACTAGACGATTTAAAAAAGTTTCGACAGTTTGAATCGGCAACCCCTGGTCACCCAGAAGTTGGGCACACTGCTGGCGTTGAAGTTACAACTGGGCCACTCGGTCAGGGTTTTGCGAATGCAGTTGGTATGGCAATTGCCGAACGACATTTACGAGCGCGTTTTGGTGCTGTGGCGTGCGATCATCACACTTACGTCTTAGCGGGTGATGGGTGCTTCATGGAAGGCATCAGTCACGAGGCGGCTTCTCTTGCGGGTCATCTAAAACTTGATCGATTGATTTGTATCTTTGACGACAACGGAATCACGATCGATGGCTCAACTTCGCTGTCGTGTTCGGATGATGTCGCTAAGCGGTTCTCAAGTTACGGCTGGAATGTGATGCAACTCGGAGAGATCGCAGACGATATGGATGCACTCGAAGATGCGTTGATCACAGCGCGAGCAAACATTGGTGCACCAACGTTGTGTATTTTGAAATCTCACATCGGCACGCCGTCTCCTGATTTCACTGACAATCACGAGGCACATGGAAACCCATTCAATGCTGGTCATGTTGCGGCGACGAAAAAAGTCATGGGCATCCCCGACGAACCGTTTTGGGCACCAACTGAATTAGTTGAGGCAATTCGTAAAAATGCGATGACACGTGGTGCTGAACTTGTTTCTAGTTACAACAAAGACATCGCGTCACTCAGCGAAAGTTATTTGTGGGATGCTGCGTGGAGCACACCTAACTCGAGTTCGTTCAGTTCACTGTTACCGAGTTACGACGAGACTGCCAGTTTTGCTACCAGGCAGGTTATTCAGAAAGTTCTTGACGCCTCGCTACCAGCACTGCCAGGTTTAATTTCTGGTTCAGCAGATTTAACAGGCAACACAGGCACAAAACTCTCTAAGCAGATCGCTCAAAGTGCGAAAGCGCCGGACGGTCGGCAGATTTATTTCGGCATACGCGAGCATGCAATGGGTGCAGCCATCGTAGGTATGGCGCTGCACGGCGGGGTGCTGCCGATAGCTGGCACATTTTTTGTTTTCGCTGACTACATGCGTCCAGCGATTCGTCTCGCGGCTATTTCGAGTGCCCGGTGTGTATTTATC
>JBAXAW010000066.1:0-11851 GCA_037142305.1 Actinomycetota bacterium | reverse complement strand
GTGAACTACCGCGCAGTGCAAACATTCGCTGTAATTTTCGGCGAGTATCTTCCAATTGGCTGAAACTTCATCAACCGTCGTACGAACGTTTACAAGTGAATCCATCTTAAATTTTTCTAGTTCACGTGGGCGCGAATAATGCGCGTCAAGCCACTCAAGTAATGGCTTTGTGTTTGGGTCAAGTGAGACAAAAATGCAACCTTGCCATTGGTCTACTCGCACTGATTTTAAGTTCAGTGTGTCTCGGTCAATCGAATCTTTTTCGTGAAGAGGTGTTGCGATAAGTGAACCTTCAAGCGAGTAACTCCAAGAGTGATATGGGCAAGTGATTGCCGCACCAAAACCCGAACCACTTGAGTCGCAAAGTTGCGAGCCGCGGTGTTGACACACGTTGTAGTAGGCGCGAAGTTCGCTTTCGCGATTGCGCAGAATCAAAATACTTTCGTTACCGATTTCAACAACCAGTCGGTCGCCAATTTTGTTTAAGCTTTCGCAAAGACCAGCAAAACACCAATTAGTGCCGTAGATCTTTTTCATTTCAACGTCAAAAATTTCTGGAGAATTATATTCTTCGCGTGTGAAGCTTTCGCTTAGACCATGAATTTCGTTTTCGGTCATTGTGCCCAACCAAGTCCAGTTGGGATGTCTTCATAATCAACTGTCCAGAGTCGGCCACCGTTCAACTCTGAGGCGTCATAACAGCGGTAGCCGAGAAGTTGCTGTTGCTGGTTTGTGAAAGTTTTGGCACGTTCTTCAGTTACGCCGAGGCACCCCGCTTCTTCTGGTGTTAACCAGCCGTAGATATATGACATGTGTAGACCGAAGCGCGCTTGGTCTTTGGTCTTGTTGGCGCCGGCGCTGTGCAGAGTTTTGCCGGTGTAGATCATGCCACTACCTAGTGGCATCACTGCCTGAGTTATTTCGCTGTCACTGGCTGCTCGCGAGAAGTCACTCCACTGGTGGCTTCCGGGTGCGACTCGTGTGGCGCCGTTCTCGGCAGTGAAATCAGACAGCGCAAACATGCAACTAACTTGGCAAATTGGTGTACTCGGTGTATTCATTGTCGGCCAGTCATCTGAATCGCGGTGCATATATTGTGGTGCTCCGCTCGGCATGACAATCATCATCTGGCCGGTATTCATCCAATAACTTGCACAATGCGGTTTTAGTAATGCGTCAGCAACATTAATAAGTATCGGATGAATTAAAACTTGATCGGCAAATGTTTGCGACCGTTGCGCCAACCGAGTAAATCGCTTGGTCTGTTCTCCCCAAAAGTAATTGACGTTTGCACTGTCGACTTTTGGACCGACTACTGTGGCTTCACTCGTTGGGTCAAGTTCATGGCGAAGTTTTGTAACTGTTTCTGGTGACAGCATGTCTTGCACAATTACACCACCATCACGAGCGAGAATCTCAAGAATCTCGGCCAGTGACGCTGTGTGTGCGCTAACGGCGGTGAGGCTGACGCTTGCGTCGATTTTTGGTGCGCTCACGCAATAATCCTACCCAGACATGTATTTGTGCTGGACGAGAACATTTTCAGCGAATTAGCCTGCAGGCATGCGTTTTGATTTACAAATTAATCCGGGCACCGCAATCTGGCCGATAGCACGCGACGCAGCGCTGGCTGCAGAAGCGGCCGGGTTTAAAACTTTCTGGACAGTCGACCATCTCGCAGGTGATGTGATGCAAGCGCCAGACATGCCCGAGTGTTTTACATTGCTCGGCGCGTTGGCCGGCGTGACATCGACAATCGAACTCGGGCCATTAGTTGTGAATGTCGGTAATCGACATCCGGCGATGCTTGCTAACAGTGCGGCAACGATGCAACAAATTTCGCGTGGTCGTTTTATTTTGGGTCTTGGGGCGGGTGCGTCGCCGAATAGTCCGTTTGCTGCAGAGCGTCGGGCGATCGGAGCGATACCGCCAGCAACGACCAGTGAGCGTCACGCAGTATTGACGAATTCGTTAGATGTGATGAACGATATGTGGGCGCCAAATCGCCGAGTAGAACTTGAAAAGTTTCCGCTTCCTGAACCGATACCTGAGGTTATTGTTGGCGTAAATAGCGTCGCTCTAGCACGAATCGCAGGCGCTCGTGCAAATGGTGTGAATATTCGCGCGAGCCACGAACGTGCTGGTGAAATTTTGGCTGTTGCACAAGACGCGCACAAAAGTTCTGGAATCAATAAACCATTTACGGTTTCGGTCTGGGAGCATTATGACGAAGCATTGGTACGTGGCGACGACGCTCGTCTTGAAGTCTGGCGCCGTTGGGGTGTTGACCGGGCAATCTTGTTGATGTTCAAATCTGTCGACTTCGACGCAATCGACCGCGCAGCACAATACCTCAACTAGTTCTAAATTGATTTCGCTAAAGATTTTTTGTTTGACGCGATTTTGATAAATATGTACAAAAATAAGCTGATCTGCAGGCCCATTGTCTGCCGTGCGTGCTCAGTTGCCTGAATTTTGACTCCATAAGCCATAAAAATTGTCACTAATATTACAACCGTCATTGCAAGGTTCACACTCTTAAGTGCATTAATAAATTTCGGCTCAACTTGTATTGGCTTTAAACAAATGCGAGTGATTAAGCCAGTAATCATCGCCAATAGTGAGCATTGAAGGAGCACTAAACAAATTTGAAACAAGATTGACGGATTTGATGTGAGATTCTCAATCGGATGTTGGATGGCCCAAAAAACATCTAAGACGTGTTGGGTCGCTTGCTCTTTCTCTCCTGGAAAAAATTTCGGCCATAAAGATTGCATCAGTCGGTGATAGATAGCGATGAATGCAAGCCAAATGAAAGATCCGAACATGATTACAACACCTTGACTTAACCTATTCTTCGGTGTATTGATGTCCTCGTGTTTGTTGGACCGTGAGTAGATTATTAAAGAAAACGCAAAGACGAATCCTAGATATTCGAAAAAGGAAGTAATCAAGATTCCAAGAAGTAAAAACTTGAGTATTGACAAGTTGTTCTCGTCCAGTTCTATTATTAGAAGTGCAATCAGGGCGAGAACAGCAAACAAGCCAAAGTCGTACCATTTGAAGTTTTCATAAGGAAAATCCTGAAATGCAAGTACTGAACGGGCTTGAAAATTACCTGAACCGATTTTTGATACTTCTATCACTTTCCCAAATATTCTTAGCAACCAGCCTGAAAGTGAAAAAAACAGCGAGTTCATCGCGAAGATCACAAAAGTAACACTTTTTGTGACTCTGTAAACGCAAAACGCAAGAAGCCCAATCGTAAGTGCTCGCCATCCAAGACCGATGATTTGAATAATAAAAATTCTCGATTGGTCGTCGACATTCCAATAATATAATTTCGAAATTGAGTCTGCTAAAAAAATCAATGGTTGAAAAATTAAGGCGCCACCAATTCGTTGGCACTGTCCAATGCCGTGACAAGACAAAGTTCTCTCAAATTCTGATGTAGGATATGTTCTGAAATCTGTTCCACTTGAGTCCATCCAGGCTCGACCGGGATTATGAATTCTGTCGTGGTCTCTAGAGACTAAAAATGCTAGAAAATTGAGAAATGTGAACGTCCAAGCACAAAAATAATATGTAATTTTTTTTATTTCTAATACTTGTCGTTGCATATGCCTAGAGTAGTTCAGGTTAAAGGACGAAGTTGATTAGTCGTTTCGGAACGATGACGATTTTACTCGGTGTGGCACCGCTCAGCGCAGAGATGACTTTTGGGTCGGCGAGCGCGAGTTCGCGTAAATCATCGTCTGAAATATTTGCACTGGCTGAAAGTCGAGTGCGTAGCTTGCCGTTCACTTGCACCGGTATCTCGATCATCTCGCTAATCAAAAGCGCTGGGTCAGCAACGGGAAACGGTGTGTAAGTAATTGGGGTTTGAACTCCGAGTTTGTGCCACAACTCTTCGGCAATATGCGGACAAAGAGGCGACAGCATCTGCGTCAATGGCACGGCAATCTCGCGCGGGGTTGAACCGGTCGCGTTCACGTGCACGGTCAATGCATTATTGAGCTCAATCAGTTTTGAAATCGCAGTATTAAAACGCAGGTTCTCCATATCTTGCTGAACGCCGTGGATACATCGATGTAATGCGCGGCGCAGTTCAAGTGGCGCAGGCTCATCTGAAACATGCAATTGATCAGTCTCTTCATCAACCAAGTTTCGCCAGGTGCGTTGCAAGAAGCGCTGCATGCCAACTACATCGCGAGTGTTCCACGGGCGACTCGCATCGAGCGGGCCAGTGCTCATTTCATATAGCCGAAATGTGTCGGCTCCAAATTCGTCGTACATTTCGTCTGGCGTGACAATGTTTTTGAGACTCTTGCCCATCTTGCCGTATTCTCTTGCAACAGTTTCGCCTTCGAAAGAATATTTGCCGTTGTCTTCAATGACTTCGCCAGCAGGCACTGTTTGTCCACGCGAGTCGCGATACGCGTAAGCCTGAATGTATCCCTGATTGAAAAGTTTGTGAAACGGTTCTTCGCTTGAAACGTGACCCAAGTCGTACAAAACTTTGTGCCAGAAACGCGAATACAGCAGGTGCAACACGGCGTGCTCCACGCCGCCGACGTACAGGTCGACTCCGCCGGTGTGGCCAGCAGATTTTGGTCCCATCCAGTAACGCTCAACATCTGCATCAACGAATCGTTCAGTATTCGTCGGATCAAGATAACGCAACTCATACCAACAAGAACCAGCCCATTGTGGCATCACATTGACTTCGCGTCGATAGATTTTTGGTCCGTCGCCGAGATCAAGTGTTACGTTCAGCCAATCGGTGACCCTCGCCAATGGTGGAAGTGGATCAGTGAGTTCGTCGTTCGGGTCAAGTGTTTGTGGTTTGAAATCCATCAATTCTGGCAATTTGACTGGCAACAAATTATCTGGCACCGAACAAGGCATGTCGTATTCGTCGTAAACAATCGGAAACGGCTCACCCCAATATCTCTGGCGCGAAAATAACCAGTTGCGAAGTTTGTATGTAATCGCAGATTCACCAAAATTATTTGTCTCAAGCCACGCGTTAACTTTTGCGATTATTTCGCTCATCGACTGGTTGCCATCGAGCGAAATGTTTTTGTTTGATGAGTTCGTGTACGTACCTTCACCAACGAATGCTTCAGGCCAAGAAGTGCAATCAATCGTTGGCGCGATTTGGTGACCCGTGAACCATGCATCAGGTGGCATTTGGATCGCAACGATCGGCAGGTTGTAGGCGCGCGCAAATTCGAAGTCGCGCTGATCGCCAGATGGCACTGCCATAATTGCGCCGGTGCCGTAACCCATTAACACGTAATCGGCAATCCAAACTGGAACTTGTTCGCCCGTGACCGGATTGGTAGCAGTTGCGCCAGTGTTTACGCCAGTTTTCTTGCGATCATCGTTTTGGCGTTCGTTGTCGTTTAGTTTGCGTGCCGACTCGCGATATTTTTGCACTGCATCGCGCTGCGTCGCTGTTGTGAGCAAGTCGACCAGTGGGTGCTCTGGCGACAACACCATGAACGTTGCGCCGAACAAAGTGTCGGGTCGAGTTGTGAAAACTTCTATTTCGCCGGCACTTGAAGCAAAGCGCACGCGAGCACCTGTGCTGCGACCGATCCAATTGCGTTGCATCAGTTTTATTGACTCTGGCCAATCAAGACGATCAAGGTCGTCAAGTAATCGATCGGCATAAGCCGTGATGCGCATTGTCCACTGACGCATGTTGCGTTTGAAAACCGGATAGTTGCCGATGTCGCTGCGGCCTTCGGCGGTGACTTCTTCATTCGCCAAAATTGTGCCAAGTCCTGGACACCAGTTGACTGGTGCATTGGCTAGGTACACGAGTCGGTATTCGTGAATAATTTTTCGCTGTTCAAGTTTTGAGAGAGAGTTCCAATCTTTGGTTGTTTGAGAAGTCGTCGGTTTGCGTTTGCCCGAAGCAAATTCTTGTTCAAGTTCGCTGATGTTGCGTGCTTTTTTAAGCTTGTCGTCGTACCACGAATTAAAAATCTGCAAGAAGATCCACTGCGTCCAACGATAGTAACTTTCATCTGTCGTGCTGATGCTGCGACGTTGATCATGTGCCAAACCAAGTCGGCGAAGTTGTCTGCGCATATTTGCAATATTTGACTCAGTATTTATCCGCGGATGAATGCCAGTGACGATTGCATGTTGTTCTGCGGGCAAACCAAACGAGTCGTAGCCGATTGAATGCAAAACATTTTTTCCGGTCATTCGCTTAAACCGACCGAAAACATCAGTCGCGATGTAACCGAGTGGGTGGCCAACATGAAGACCTGCGCCCGATGGATATGGAAACATATCGAGAATAAATAATTTCTCGCGATCAGCAACGGCTGCCTTATCTGCGAGTGGGCCAGCCGTATTTGGCGCTTCAAAAGTTTTATTGGCGTCCCAACGATCTTGCCACTTGGCCTCAATTGCGGCGGCCAGCGAGGCGTTGTACCGATATGCCGGGATTGAGCCCCCGCGCCCCGCCTGTGGTGTGTCTGTTGTTGCTTCCATTATTAAGTATTCTACTGAAGCTCTCGAAATAGAACGTCTATTTTTTCCATGAGATTAATCATGATGAAAAATGTTGAATCGCTAACTTAATTTCTGGCGTGAGTTGCAGTGATCCAGCTTTTGATAGGTGCCCTGCATCTCTAAACCATCCGCGTTGCTCTTTTGTCTCTGGTCGACAGGAAATATTTTGACAGATTGTGCGACTTGGATAAATAATACTTAAGTGTTTTAAATTAGTTGAAATCGTTTTGATTCGACTTTCGAAAATTTTTTGCTCAACCATCGTGTCTTGATGGCTTTGTTCGGATGAAGCTCCAGTTAGTTTGTCAATTAACGTGAGTCCGCGCGAGTCAAATCCCAAATACGGTGTCTGCACGATAAAGATCGTTTTCTGCTCAATACTCTCTAAATAATTAGAAAGTGAGGTGAATGCTTTAAACCAGTCATTGATTCGATCTGTTCGACTCTTTGCGCATTCAAGATTTTGTCGCATCGGACAATTGTCGTCAGCGAGATAGGGAACCAGCGCATTGGACACGACAAGGTAAGTTGGACGACTTTCGTAAATAAGTTCCATCATCTTTTTGCTGCTTGGACAGGCGAGATCTCGGAACTTATTTTTAAGGTCCATCACCGGACACGAAGCAAATGTATATAACGTTGCGTTTAGTTTTAGCTGTTGAGATGCTTCTGCAACTCCATCGCTAAATGATTCAGCTTGCGAATCTCCAATTAGCAGAACTGATCCTTTAGATTTAGGTGCCAAGATAGTGCAACTGTCAATCAGCGGTGTAGTTAACCATGTATCCGCGCAACGAAGTTTTTGCGAAGCCAACTCTTTTCGGTTGTTGGTGTAGTTATATGTGTCGTAAATTGACTTTTGGTATGGAATTGAAGCTTGTTGTAACGCTGACATACAAAGCGGTAAGAGTATGGCAAGTACCAACACTGATCGTGTGCTTTTAGCAATTGATGAAGTTCCTAATCGAAACGGACTCTCAATAAATCGAAATGACCAAAATGCGACCAAAACCGAAACTATGCATGCCGCACTGAACCCAATTAATCCAGCATCCGGAAAAAGTATGACTAAAAAAACGAACAATGGCCAGTGCCAAAGATAAAGGCTGTACGAAATCTCACCGAACCATCTGATTGGTGCTGATGTCAAAAGCTTTGTGGCTAAACCATCGCCACCAACAATAATAAATGTCACTCCGATGCACGGAAGCAAATTGTTGAAGCTGTTGTACGGGTCGTTATCCGTAAAAAAAACTGAGGAAAAAAGAATTATGGCAAGACCTGATGTTCCTAAGTACTTAGTTTTGGGTCTTCGTACGCAAAACTTTTCTGCAACAAAATATGCCGCTACCGCACCGAGTAGAAACTCCCAAATTCGATGCGTTGGTAAGTAGAACTCAAATTCAGACAAGGGTAGATCTCTTTTGAAAGTATCCGAAAGAATTTTGTCCTGTTGAGCTGGTTTGAGATATCTAACCGAAATTGATAACAAAACGACTAAGGTCCACATCACAGTTACAAAATATTTATTGAGTTTTTTGGTTAATTGATAAATCAGAAGCAATAAAAATGGAAAAATCAAATAAAATTGTTCCTCAACGCCCAAAGACCACATTTGGCGAAATGGATTCGTAGTTAATTCTGTGTAAGTGTCGCTTAAAAGAAAATGAAAATTCGCAAAAAACATTGTCGTTGCTCTGGAAGCAATAATTGATTTTTGCTGATCACCAAATGGGGAAAGGATGATTAGCGAGAGGAGCAGGGTAAAGCAAGTAACAACGCAGAGAGCTGGAAGAATCCGCTTGATTCTTCTGCTAAAAAACGCTTTTAAATTGATTGTGTTACTGCTTTCAAGTTCGCGTAGAAGCATTTGTGTAATCACGAAGCCAGAAATTACAAAAAAGATATCTACACCGAGATAACCACCGGGTAAAGCTAATTTTGTGTGGTAAATGATTACTAGGAGTACTGCAACTCCTCGCAAGCCTTGAATATCGGGGCGAAACTGTGTGTCTGTCGTTGCGCCCATGACATCCGTATCCTAAACGGCGTATGGCTAATCAACGACGACGCCCAAAACCAGCACGAACGGATACGCGCCGGCGCTTTGCTAGAACTGCACGGCTAAGCGAAACTCTTCGTGAAGTGATCGCAGACGAGCTCAACAAAATAGACGATGATCGTCTTGGTTTTGTGACGATTACATCGGTTGATGTTGACTCTGAAATGAATCGTGGCATCGTTTACTACGACTCAATTCAAGGTGCTGATGGCGATGAACAAATTCTTGAAGCGCTAAACGAGTATCGCAAGCGTTTGCAAAGTGTGATTGCCGATCAAGTGCGTGCGCGACGAACACCCATTTTGCAGTTTCGCCCTGATGATGCAATTCGTGCGGCACAACGCATTGACGAAGTTTTGCGCCAAGACGAAATTCGACGCAAAGAACTTTTTGGTGACAAGAAATCTGAGGATTAAATCTCGTGGCTCGGCGTAGGCAACCAACTCGACATGGGTTAGTGATAGTAGATAAGCCGTCTGGAATGACAAGTCACGATGTGATCAATATTTTGCGAAAGCAACTCGGTGAACGTCGAATTGGTCATGCGGGCACACTCGACCCAGATGCAACTGGAGTGCTACTAGTCGGCGTTGGTTATGTAACTCGGTTGTTGATTTTTTTGTCTGGACTTGACAAAACGTATACGGGTCAAATTGTCTTGGGTACAGCAACCTCGACTCTTGACTCGTCTGGCACTGTCACTGCAACACACGATATGTCTGGTGTCACGGTTGAAGAGATCAAACGTGTGGTCGCAGAAAAATTTGTTGGAGAAATTAAACAAATACCGCCAATGGTTTCGGCTCTCAAAGTTGATGGCGTTCGTCTGCACGAATTAGCCCGTCAAGGAATCGAAGTTGAGCGCAACGAGCGAAACCTCACAATCTATGACTTCAAAGTTCTTGCAATGGTAGAACCTGGTGTTGTTGATGTTGAAGTTCGCTGTTCGTCTGGCACTTATATAAGGTCTCTTGCCGATGACATTGGTCGCGCACTTGGAGGCTCTGCGCATCTACGCAATTTGCGCCGAACGGCAGTTGGCACATTTATGCAAAGCGAGGCTTCGCCGCTAGACGAAGTCGTTGTGCACGAGCCGGTCACGGCGGTGCGAACGATGAGTCGGGTCGTTGCTAGTGATGAGATGAAGGCAATGATTAAAAATGGTCGCGAGTTAGAGAAATTTGAGTCTCCAGCACCTTGGGTTTTGGTTGACGAGACGAACGCGGTTTTGGCGATCTACGTAGAAAGTGCAACGGGGCGAGCAAAGCCAAGTGTCGTAATGGCTACGGCAGTATCGTGAAATTCAATGATCATTGTTAACGACACGAGTTTTGCTTTTGATCAAGGCGCAAATTCGCGTCGCAGTGTCGTAACGATTGGTGCCTATGACGGTGTGCATCGCGGTCATCAAGCGGTAATCGAACAAGTTAGGCAGCAAGCGCAAACTCTTGATGCACGAAGCATCGTCGTAACTTTTGATCGTCATCCAGCCAGTGTTGTGCGGCCCGAATCGGCGCCACTTCTGTTGACAGATTTAGATCAAAAACTTGAGCGACTTGCAGCGACTGGCATTGATGTAACTTGCATTGTCAAATTTGACGAAGATTCAAGTCGTGAAGCGCCAAGCGATTTCGTCAAACGAGTTTTGGTCGACGGATTATTAGCCAAGCGAATAATCATCGGCGAAGATTTTCACTTTGGTCATAAACGGGGTGGCAATGTCGCGATGTTGCGTGAACTTGGACCAAAGTTTGATTTCGATGTCATACCAATTGAGTTGATTAGCCGTGGTGACGGCGTAGATGAGCCTGTAAGCAGCACAGCAATTCGTCGTGCACTTGCCGGTGGACAAGTTGAACTTGCGACACAGTTATTGGGTCACCATTTTGAAGTTCGCGGTGTTGTTGTGCGCGGCGACCAACGCGGCAGAACGATTGGTTTTCCGACTGCGAATATCGAAGTCCCCAAAGCAATCTGCATTCCAGCCGATGGGGTTTATGCAGGTGTTTTGACTCGCGATGACGGCACGAAAAACCATTGTGCAATTAATCTCGGCCGTCGACCTACTTTTTATGAACACGCAGATCATTCAATGCTTGAAGCACACTTGCTTGATTTTTCGGGCGATTTGTACGGCGAAAAAGTCAAACTTACGTTCACTCATTTTTTGCGCGGCGAGCGAAAGTTCGAAAATATTGATGCGCTAAAAATGCAACTTAAACTTGATGTTGAACAAACTCGCGCGGTTTCTAGTCTTTAGATTTTTCGGCTAGTGAGTCGCAAATTCAGCATTCTTGTCATAATTTTTGTCATAATTTTTGTCATAATTTTTATCATAGAGAGTTGAGCGTTGGCGTAAAGTGCGACCAATTGGTTCAACTATTTCCCTGAACGATTGCTCAGTCATTTCTTGGCCGTGACTTGCGCCAGCAGCGCGAGAAATATTCTCGTTCATCAATGTTCCACCCATATCGTTGCAACCGGCCTGCAATAATTGTCTCGCACCAGCGTGACCGATCTTTGTCCATGACACTTGGATGTTGTCGATCAATCCGTGATACGCAATGCGAGCAATTGCGTGCATCAACACCGTTTCTCTAAAAGTTGGACCTCGTCGCGACTTGTGTTGCAAATAAATCGGCGAAGCCATATGCACAAATGGCAGACCGACAAATTCGGTAAATCCACCAGTCGCTTTTTGTAAGTCTCGCGTGCGCACGATGTGCTTGGCCCAGCTAAGTGGGTGTTCAACCGAGCCGAACATAATTGTGATATTTGATCGCAAACCTGCTTTATGTGCAACTCGATGACACTCAAGCCATTCTTCGGTATTGATTTTGTCTGAGCAGATAATCGCGCGAATGTCATCATCTAATATTTCGGCTGCTGTGCCTGGCAGCGAAGCCAAGCCGGCAGCTTTGAGTCGCAAAATATATTCGTGTAATGGCTCGCCAAGCCTCTTTGCACCCTCGGTGACTTCAAGCGCGGTAAAGCCGTGAATATGCATTTGTGGCACAGCGTCTTTAACTGCCCGCGCGACATCAATGTAGTAGTCGCCATCAAAATCAGGATGAATGCCACCTTGCAGAGTTACTTCAGTAGCGCCTTTATCCCATGCTTCGCTCGCTCGCATCGCAATATCGTCAAGGGTCAATAAATATGGCGTGCCACGCAAGTTTAAACTCAGCGGACCTTTTGAGAATCCGCAAAATTTACATTTGAATGTGCAGACATTGGTGTAGTTGATGTTGCGGT
>JBAXAW010000065.1:0-11889 GCA_037142305.1 Actinomycetota bacterium | reverse complement strand
CGGCTACTGCAAGGCGAGCGTTTCATCGATGTAATCAAAACCCTTCGTGATGATCTTGGCTCAAGTTTTTATCCGTTGTGCGACATTCTGGTTAGCGCAGACCGAGACGGTCTACCGATCACATCAGTGCTTGACCAACTTGCGTACCACGCTCACATTGAGCGCCGACGACTGCAAGATATTAGCGCTCGACAATTGCCCGTACGTTTGCTTCTTCCACTAACTTGTTGCATTTTGCCGTCGTTTGTTTTGCTGGCGATGGTTCCACTTGTAGTTAATTCCCTCTCGGCTGTTTCTGCCCAACTCTTCTAACGAAAGCGACTCATGTGTTTAGATTTAAGAATGATTCAGGCCAGGCAACTACCGAGTATGCACTTGTACTGCTTGGCGCAGCAGTAATTGCACTTTTAGTTATCGCTTGGGCGACAGATGGTGGTGGTGCCGGACGCATCGGTGAACTTTTTGACACCGTGCTCTCTGGCATCTTTGATCGCACAGATGCTGTCGGTTAGCAGTTTCAATTTGAAATGCTCTCACAAAATTAGGGTTGCTGAACCAGGTCAAGCCACGGTCGAATTTGCTCTCGTGCTTCCGTTTCTGTTTCTGTTTTCATTATCGGTAGTGCAAATTGGCAGTGTGGCAAACGATCAACTCGCGCTTGGTCATGCCGCTCGCACTGCTGCACGCGCAATTTCACTCGCAGATGTGGCTGATGAAAACGCAAATCAAATTGCACTTGATTCGGTTCAAAATTCAATCACGCTTAACCCGGTTGATGTAAATATCGAGCTAAATGAAATTCTTGCTCAAGTCACACTTTCTTATCAGCGTCAGATCAATATCCCAATTATCGGCAAATTATTTAACAATGTCACTTTGCAAGCGACTACCTCGATGCCTCGCGAACTACCAAGTGAGACGCCAACTTCTAGTTAATTTTTCGCATCCCTTTGCGATTTGACATTCGAACACGAACTTTTTGTTCATCTTCCAAAGCAAGTTCCTCGGCCACCAATCGGCCCATGCTCTCGAGACGTTCAATAGTCAACTCATCACGATTAATCGCTGCAACTACTGCGCAGTTGGGTTCGTCTTGATGTTTGCAATCACGAAATTTACATTGCTCTGCGAGCGAAAAGATGTCGGCGAAAGCACGCTCGATCCCTCGACCACTTGTCCACAAATTGAGTGCGCGCAAACCAGGTGTATCAATCAACCAGCCGCCGTTGGGCAATGCCACAAGATCGGCGGCAACCGTCGTATGCCGCCCGCGTTGGTCGCCCTCGCGAACCTCACCAACTTGTTGGTTCGTAGTTCCGACAAGCCGATTGACCAAAGTCGACTTGCCAACGCCACTGGCGCCAAGTATTGCAATTGACTTGTTGTTTTCGCCATACTTCGCCAAATCTTCTAAACCTTCGCCACTTAGACCGCTTACAACATGGCAGGCGATGCCACAAACTCGAGCGACATTTCGCAGTGCCGCAATATGTTCAGTCGCTTCAAGTAGGTCGTTCTTGGTCAAAACTAATACTGGTACTGCACCACTATCAAAAGCTAAAACAAGTTCGCGTTCAACTCTGCGCTCGTTTGATTCATTTGTTGCTGCGTGAACAATGAATACTGTGTCAATATTTGCCGCAACAGCATGTTGCTCAGCGCGCACCGCGTCAGACGAAGCGCGTCGAATTAGTGCTGAGTATCTTGGCAACACTTGTTCGACACGATCAAGATCTGGTGCCACTGCAACCCAATCACCAACTGCGACATCGGCGCCAATATTTCTCACGCGAATTATGCCATCAGCATGCGACGCTGCACTCACTTTGATAGTGCTCCATCCACGATCAAGTCGACTGACGCGACCAATAATAAAAGTCACATCAATTTTTTTTGCAGCATCTTCAAACGCGTTATTCCATCCGAGTGCCAGCAAATTATGTCGCATCTTGTCATTAACGCTACCGAAGCAACCTATAGTGCATTTGAACTAAAGCAGATATCCTTGACAAGCCCATACTTGACCCCACTATGAAACATCATGCCTAACGCTCTCGTAATAGTTGAATCGCCAGCAAAAGCGAAAACAATTTCAAAATTTCTTGGCGATGGTTTTGATGTGCGTGCATCAGTTGGTCACATTGCTGATCTTCCAAGCAAAGGTTTATCAGTTGACGTTGAGAATTCTTTCAAACCAAATTATGAATTAACCGAGCGTGGCGAAAAAATAATAAAAGAACTGAAAGTACTTTTGAAAAGTGCAGATGAGCTTTATCTAGCAACCGACGAAGACCGTGAGGGCGAGGCGATAGCTGCGCACCTGATGGAGTACCTGAAACCAAAAGTCCCAGTCAAACGGATGGTGTTTCATGAAATCACAAAAACTGCAATAAGCGAAGCTCTCGAACACACCCGAGATATTGACTACAAACTTGTTGATGCTGCCGAAGCACGCCGAATTTTAGATCGACTCTACGGCTACGAAGTTTCACCAATCTTGTGGCGCAAGGTAAATCGTGGCCTATCGGCGGGTCGGGTGCAAAGCCCTTCAATCCGCTTAGTTGTCGAACGCGAAGAAGAACGAATGGCTCATGTTGCCGCCGGCTACTGGGATCTTGAAGCCACGAGTGCGACTACTCCCATGTTTACGGCAAGTTTGCAATCTGTCGATGGCAGCCGAATTGCGATGGGTAAAGATTTCGACTCACTCGGCGTCGTGAAAGAAGGCGTCGTAGTTATCACTGAGGCGCGAGCGACAGATCTAGTTAACGGCTTAGCCGCCAAAGATCTAACAGTTCGTAGCGTCGAAGATCGCCCATATCGAAAATCTCCACGAGCGCCATTTATGACGAGCACTCTGCAACAAGAGGGCGGCAACAAACTGCGAATTACGGCGAGCGAAGTCATGCGTTTGGCACAAGGACTTTACGAAGGTGGATTCATCACCTACATGCGAACCGACAATGTGATTCTTGCCGACGATGCTTTAACCGCGGTGAGATCAGAAATCACTACCGCATTCGGTCAAGAATTTCTTTCAACTGAGCCGCGAGTCTATAAATCAAAAGTGAAAAATGCCCAAGAGGCACACGAAGCGATTCGACCAACACTTCCACTGAGAAGTCCAGAAGTAATCGCTGCTGATGTAAACGCCCGCGAACTCGCTCTCTACAAAATTATTTGGCAGCGCACTCTTGCATCACAAATGGCAGATGCCACTGGCGTAACTGTGACAATCAAACTTGGTGCGACTGCAACTTGTGCACCGCCAGCAGATTGTGAATTTTCAACAAGCGGAACGACAATCAACTTTGCTGGTTATCGCCAGGCATACCAAGAAGTAGAAGACGAAAGTGAATCTGAAGAAAAAGAAGCGCTTCTTCCAGCAATGAAGGTTGGCGACAACATTCAGGTCGACAAATATTCAGCTGATGGACACATGACTTCGCCACCTGCCAGGTACACCGAACCAACTCTCGTTAAAAAACTTGAAGAACTCGGCATTGGAAGACCGAGTACTTATGCCGCAATTCTCGGAACAATTCTTAATCGTGGATATGTCTGGAAAAAGGGCCAAGCCATCGTGCCATCTTGGACAGCATTCGCAGTTGTGCGGCTGATGAAAAATCATTTCACCGAATTAGTTGACTATAAATTTACCGCAACTGTTGAAGAAGAACTTGATGAAATCTCGCAAGGTCTGCGTGTCAAAGAAGTTTGGCTCGGTGAGTTTTATTATGGCAATGGCAAAGAACTTCCAGGGTTAAAGCCACTGGTTGAACACAACATTGCCAACATTGATGCCGCTGCACTAAATGCGTTTCCTGTTGGCATGCACCCAACGACTGGTGAAGAAATTGTTCTGCGCCCAGGCAAGTTTGGCCCATATGTGCGCTGTGGAGACAACACTGCATCAGTGCCAGAAACAATGACACCCGATGAATTAAATGTCGAAATTGCCGTCGCCTTGTTGGCCGCGCCAAAATATATTGACCCGATCGGCGAACTAGATGGGCTCGAAGTGTTTCTGAAAACTGGTCGATACGGGCCGTATGTGCAATGGGGAACAATTGAGAATCCTCCACCAGATTTCGAGAAGCCAAAAATGGTTTCGCTTTTCAAGACGATGGCGCTCGAAAATGTAACGATGGTTGAAGCACTTCAACTTCTGTCATTACCTCGAACTGTTGGTGCTGACCCAGTTGATGGCGAGATCATCACTGCACAAAATGGTCGCTATGGCCCGTACATCACCAAGGGCAAAGATAGTCGCACACTCGAAAGCGAAGACCAAATTTTTACAGTAACGATCGAGGCTGCTTTGGCAAAACTTGCCGAACCGCGAGTCTTCGGTCGGCGCGGGCCGGCGAAGCCTCCACTAAAAGAATTCGGAGTCGACCCAGTTAGCAACCGACCAGTCGTCGCCAAGGACGGCAAGTTCGGAACATACGTAACTGATGGCGAAACAAACGCAAGTCTGACTCGCGGTGACCGTATTGAGTTTGTCACCGCGGAGCGAGCGTTTGAATTATTAGCGATTCGTCGTGACTACACAGCAACAAATGGCCCTAGTAAAAAGCGAACCAAGAAGGCCGCCAAACCTAAAAAATCAATAGCGAAAAAAGCCGCGAAATCTCCGGCAGAAAAAACAGTTAAAAAGACAGTTAAAAAAGCGACCGCAAAAAAGACTGTTAAAAGCACAGTTAAAAAAGCGAAAACTGGCGCAAAAGTCGCCGTTGCGACCGACGAATCCACCGAGTAACAACCGCCCTCTAGGGTTGCAGTGTGAGTTTGGGTAAATACATCGCATTTGAAGGTCTTGAGGGTTGCGGAAAGAGCACGCACGTAAAAAGATTGGCGACTCGACTAAATGCAGTGATGACTCGTGAGCCTGGCGGAACTGTCGTCGGCTCAATGTTGCGCAACATTTTGATTGACCCAGCAAATACAAATCTCTCTGCGCGCGCCGAAGCCTTACTCATGGCTTCTGATCGCGCTCAACACATCGCCGAGTTGATTTCACCAGCACTTGCTTCGGGTCAACATGTTGTCACCGATCGCAGTGTTTATTCTTCACTCGCCTATCAGGGCTACGGGCGTGAACAAGACCTCGCCGAGTTAAAGCGAATCAACGACTGGGCGATTGGCGGGCTGTGGCCTGAACTTGTCATATATATAGAGGTACCGACCGCGATCTTGATCGAGCGGATGAAGAAACGCGAGCTTGATCGCTTCGAGCGCGAAGACAGTGAGTTTTTTAAGCGCGTGGCTGACGGGTTTTCACAGATGGCAGCGGCCGACCCGAAGCGCTGGTTGATAATCGATGGCACCCCAGACAAAGACGATCTCGAAAAAATAATTTCTTCCAGGGTTCAAGAAAGACTTGGGATCTAATGAGTTCACTGTGGGCCAAAATCATTGGCCAAGATCGCACCGTTGAACGCTTGCGTCAACTTGCAGACACAAATGTTCAATCTTTTCTGTTCGTTGGGCCAGAAGGTTGTGGCAAAGAACTCGCCGCAAGAATCTTTGCCACGACACTCATAACCCAGAGCGACAAAGATGACACTCGCGAGGCAGATTTGATAATGCGTGGTGAATTTAGCGATGTCAGTGAAATTTTTCGAGTCGGTGCCGCTGTTGACGCAGATGAGGCAGAAGGTGTCGTGCTCCAATCTTCGACTACTCCACTTGAGGCAAAAGTCAAGGTGATCATCATTCATGAAGTCCATTTGATGCGTGATGCCGCTGCTGTTCGACTTCTAAAGACAATCGAAGAACCAGCAAAACAAATCATTTTTATTCTTCTTGCTGATCAAATCGTGCCGTCATTGACAACGTTAAATTCGCGCTGTGTAACAATAACTTTTTCGCGTCTTACAGACCAAGATGTCGCTGACAGTCTGATTAACGAAGGTGTGTTTCCGGACACGGCTCTAATGGTTGCAAAAGCAAGTCAAGGCAATTTAGATCGAGCAAGGCTTCTTGTAACCGATAGTCACTTGCTACGCCGACAAGAGTTGTTTGCAAATATCGCTATGAGACTCGATGGCACGGGTGCGGCTATAGTCAAAATCGTCGCCGAAATAGTTGAGCAACTTGAACAAGCTGCAAGTGCACTTGAAGTTCGACACACACGTGAAATCAAAGAACTTGACGATCGCGTCGCGCTAACTGGCGAAAGAGGCAGTGGACGAAAAGCAATTACAGACCGACACAAGCGCGAACTCAGAAAACTACGCACAGACGAACTGCGCAGTGGGTTAGGCCAGCTTGCAAAAACCTATAGTGATTTGATTTGTGCCCAACCAGAACTTACCGATGGTGACGAAATCATGTCCGCGATTCGGTTGATCCATAAAACAATTTCATCGCTCGGTCTCAACACCAACGAGACTCTCGCACTGCACGCGCTACTGCTTAAATGTCCGTCACTTAGTGAAGTCTCACGCAATATCACTTCGCTCGTCGGCTAATAATAATTGAAATTGGTCAGTAGAGTTAAGCGTCACGCCCGGGTAGCTCAGTGGTAGAGCAACGCACTCGTAATGCGTAGGTCGCGGGTCCAATTCCCGCCTCGGGCTCCACTATTAAAATTAAGCCTGCTAAAAGATTATTAAATTCAGTTGTTCACTTAGATATCGTTTTAGTGTGTGGTCTTCATTATTAAGTGCAATGAGACCGCGCCAGTGGAGTAAAAATGGCTTGGTAATTGTCGCGGCGTTAACATCGGGCGACGCTTTCGAACTTAGGGTTTGGCCCAAAGTCATACTCGCATTTGTAATTTTCACTTCACTATCAAGCGCAATGTATCTGATAAACGATTTATGTGACAGAAAAATGGATGCGAACCATCCGAAGAAAAAAAATAGGTCAATCGCATCAGGCGAATTATCCCCGAAAGCAGCACTAGTAGCAGCAGCATTGCTTGCCACTGTCGGATTATCTGCAGCATTTACTCTGTCTTCAAATTCTTTCTTAATCGCACTTAGTTACATAATTCTTACGGTCTTGTACTCAACAAAACTAAAATTGATTCAAATTATCGAGATTCTTGTCGTATCAAGTGGTTTCGTCTTGAGGGTAATCTTCGGAGCTTCAGTGATTAATGTACCAACTTCAATTTGGCTTGGTCTTTGCATTTTTTTTGGTTCGTCAATGATTGTGGTTGCAAAACGGCAAGCAGAATTACGTTTGCACGACAAGCAATTTGTGAGATCAGTAATTTTAAAATATAGTGAGAAAACCCTCCGCAACACTGAATTTTTTGCTGGCCTGTGTCTGTTGGTTACATATATGTTGTGGACATTATTCGGTCAAGAGGATATCTACACACAACGATTTCTTTTGATTATTTCTTCAGTTCCGTTTATCGCTGGCGTAGCTAGGTTCTTATTTGTTGCACAAAACTTTGGAATTGAAGAACCGGAAGAGTTTTTAATATCAGATCGCATCATTCAAGTTTTCGGAACATTTTTTTTGATTCTTCTAACAGCAGGGCTCTTTATTAATTTGTAGTACTTTCAGCTAACAGCGAAGAAATAAGATCTACATATTCATCGAGTCCTGAATGAGCCTCACCCACTTGAGTTTGACGATTAACAGTTCTTATTTTCTCAAGTCCGATTTTAAGTTCAGCCACATCACCTGGGCGCACAAGGACACCGGTTGTTGGTGAATCAATCAAGGTTCTTACTCCTGGCAAATCGCTGGTTACAAGCGGTATTCCGAGAGCCTTGGCCTCGGCCTGAGCAATTCCGAAAGCTTCAAGCGAATTTATCGACGGAAACACAAAAGCATCAATTGACGCATAAAAATCTGCCACTTTAAGTTCGGGGATAAATCCAATGATCACAATTCGCTGGTCCTTGATAGAACTCTCTAAAAGCTGCTTGTATATCTGTTCACCTTCTGAACTAACCGGGTTACCAGCAATCAAAAGCCTGTCGTCAATCCGTGCTATTGAACTGAAGGCGGAAACTAGGTTAAGAAGACCTTTCTCGGGTGCAATTCGTCCAAGAAAGCCATAGTGAAAGCCAGAGGACCTTCGAAATGATGAATTCAACGATCTACGTACTTGTATCGGAGGTGCAATCGCAACAGAACTTGTCAAAGCAAATTTAAGCCGAGAATGGATCGCGTAATCATTGCTGGTTACGACCGAAACTTTAGATCTTCTTATAGATATTCGACTACTCAGATCTAAAATATTCTCAATGCCGCGTCCGATAAACGTATCACCAGCCACCAGGTCGCAATGATAAGTAATCAGTTTTGGCGTTGACGAAATTAAGGAAATCAATCCTGCTTCAAGCATCGGCACGTGCAAGTGAAGTAAGCGTGCGCGTTTGGCATAGCGGTGAACTAAAAAAGGAAACGTAAGACTAATCAGACCATTAGTAACTCTCGCTATCACACTCGCACGAACCACATCAACACGGTTTATAGTTTCAAATTTCATCAATGATTTCTCGTGTCGTTGACAAACCACACAAACTCTTAGTCCTCGTGACGCCAATTCTTCTGCGACTCGCCTGGCGACGTCAGTAAGGCCACTTATATGTGGTAAGTAGTAATTAACCGCAACGACATAATCATATTTTTTTCTCCTAGCCATCAAACAATTTTCTCGGCCGACAATTTTGAACTTTTTTGACCTTCAAAAATCATCAAAACTGCAGAAAACAAGAAAGCAAGATTAATTATCACCATATGCCTCGGAAAATAACTACTTGCATCAAACATGACCATGGGCACCAGAAAAGTAAACGGCACTAGTGCATAGACCGCAGTTAATGAATAGTGCTTAGTAGCTCGAAAAGATACGATCAAACTTATTATCCAAGAAATGTGCATTAATTGAAATGAATTTGTGTAAGGCCAATATTTATCTTTCGGCAAAGGGTGCATTGTAAACATCGTTAATGTACGAAATTTCTCAAGAACAATTCTTCTGGATTCAGGATCATAAAACATCTCCAACAATATTTTCCAAGGATATTGCTGACTGCCGACCCCTGACGAAGAAAAAACCACGAATGATTTGCCGTAATAGATGTTGTGAATTAAACTAAGACTCCCAGTTAACAGTGACGTAAAAGTCAAGATCCAAAATAATCTTTTTCTCTTCGGGCTGAATTCTCGCGAACAGAAAATCCCCAGAGCGACTGCAATAACTAAATATGCCCAAGCAGGCGCCTGGTTTGGGCGAAAGTTCATTGATAAGCCAGCCAGGAGCCCAAGGCCAACGACACGCCAAGTTGAATAGTTTTCAGTGCAAGCGACATACAAAAAGATAAATAATGAGATCCAAGTTGGCAACTCAGTCGTCAGGTTGGCGACATACGAGGACATATTAAGTTCTGAAAAAAGTATTACTAATGAAGCCATTGAAAGCACTGGCAAAAATGCAAACATCCGATCTCTAGTCGCAATTTGACGCATCGCAATTGAAAACATTGAAAACAACAGAACAATTGAAAGAATTGACATTAAGACATCGTTGTTTCCGAGAATTAAATGCCCAATAACAATTAGATAGCGCATTGCAGGCTGAAAATAGAAAATAGATTCACCACCATGAAGAGATACTTCGGTGAAAATTTTTCGAGAGAGACCCTGATGAACAAACCAGTCACTGTCACGTTGTCTGAACTTAGGTACATTCCACCACTTAGATGATGTGAACTTTGTACCAACTTGAATTAGCCCGATTGCTCCGCCATAAAACCACGTGTATTGAGGAACTTTTTGTAAGACCAACCACAACCCAAAACCCAATATCAAACCGATAGCCAAACTTGATCTGCTTAGTCCTAAGGCTTCAATAGTTGTCGCAAAATTAGAAATCAACAAAACTCCGCCATAAATCAAGGGGCAAACCAGAAAATAACTAAAGTATTGTTTAATCAATTGGAGTACTAAATAACTTAAAAAGAGAACTGAAACCAAATTGAATAAAGTGAAAAATATCTGACTCAAAGGTGAATTATTATCTGATGCAGAAATTGGCTTTGAAATATTTTCGAAGTCGACTGTATTCGGATCAGATACTGGTTCAAGAACTCTTAACGATGCATAGTCCCCAACTACCTCAGGCTTCTTATCCGGCAATGTATTTTGCTTGTCATCGCTGAATCTATAATTAATTAATAATTTATGCTTACCTTTGGATACCGCTACAGGAAGAACACCAGCACTTCCGACATAATCTGTAGCACTAATTCGTTGGCTATCGACTTGCACATTTAACTCGCCTAAATAAACAATCGGTATCCAACTATCGGTTTTGACATCAATGGTGCCTGCGAAGTCAGCCGAAAATGGCAGGCGAGTCAACCACAACGGTTCAAATCGGCCCCAGTCATTCAAGAAAGGAAGACGCCAGTTTGACGTAGCCGTTTTCTCGCCGTCATCAATTGCCCCAAAGTTTATATTTTTTTCGACTGAAGAAATTGCCGGCAGGTCAACACCAGTAGTCACAAAAGGCAGATCGTAAGATCTCTCACATTTACCTGCAGGTAATGGTGCATAAACACTGCGATAGCAAACTTCAAAGCCGCTTGGTAACGGGGAGTAAACAAATGTCAAAAGTTTGATTACTACCAATAGAACTAAACCACTGAAAACGACGATGAGACGTTGACGATTAAGCGAAATTAACCAATTTTTAAGAGATGTAATGGTCTTGGGTGCAACTGAAAAACTCACAATTCCGATTAAAAAAATAAACTCGACTTTTGAATCAAACGGCAAACCATCAAATATTAATTTTCCTGAACCTGGACAAGCTAGAAGTATCAAGACAAGTATTCGAAATGCCCGAATTCGAACTTTTGTTGATGCGAAGAGAGTCGTAAATGAAACCTCAATTTTTCGCATCATAAAATTAGGCTAGTACGAATAATTTATTTAGCCGTCAAATAGTTAGTTATTTTCCATGGCTTTGTCAATCGACTTCAACAACGAGCATCTCGGTACTATCACTCACGATCTCTAAGCGATAACTGCAACTACTCGGAAGCGTAAGCGATGACCCGCTTGAAACAACTAATGGATCTGGTTGATTATCAACAGCAAATTTTGCTGAACCAGACAACATAAACATAAACATCAATTGGTGTTGATGTTTGTTTTCGCTCATCGTCGCTGTTTTTTTGGCGCGAATAGTCATTGCACTTGCGTAACCCAAAGTTGCGGCGTCAATACCGGTATTGCGTGCCTCAAAGCCCGCATAACGCCAAGGCTGCCATGGTGACTCGCTCGCAATATGGCGTACGAAACGCTGCCCAGAAAAATCGCGATCAGGTCGCAATTGCGCAGTTGGCAAAGTTATTTGATGTTCAGCGAATGTTTCGTGCTCTGCTGGCGCGCCGATCTCGATGACTTCGAGATCATCTGAACTCTCAAGCACTCGGTGACGAATCTCGGGAGGTTGCAACACACAATCACCAGCATTCATTACGAAGGGCTCGCCTTGATCTTCGTATACAACTCGCACCCAGCCGCTCTTGCAATAAATCATCTGAAACTTAATTCGGTGATAGTGCACGTAATCGGGCACTGGCCCACCATTTGGAATATGAATATGCGAAGCGATGAACACACCGCCCAAGCGACTGGGTATCAAATCTCGATAGCGCATGCCGGCGCGGCCAATAGTCCACGACGCTTCGCTATTTAAAGAAGTGACAATGAGCGACTCGCACAACTCAGGCAATTCGACACCGATATTCGGGTTAGTGATCTCGATTGTTGTGCCATTGGGGGCTTGCAAAGTTTGTGCCGTGCGATCTACTGAGTGCAAACGCAAAACAATATCCTTGCCCGAACCCCCAGTGCGCAAACACAACCGAATACCGTAGCCACTGATAATTGCCATATTTGGAT
>JBAXAW010000064.1:0-11965 GCA_037142305.1 Actinomycetota bacterium | reverse complement strand
TCACGGTTGACTCCTAAAATCCGCACTTCTAAGGCAGACGCAAAACTGGCGATCATCAAAGCCGTAATCAAGCTTCTCGATACTCAGCCGATCACCGATATCACTACGCAGGAGATCGCAGAAGAAGCCGGCGTCAATTACACATATATCAACCGGTACTTTGTCACCATCATGAATCTGTATGCCGAGGTGACCGATACTCTTGCCGACATTGCTAAAGATAAATCATTTGACACAATCAATAAGATCATTAAAAAACAGAAAGAATCCCGTACTAAAATTTCGATGGCTGAGCTTGAGCAGACTCGTTTAGCAACCCTGCCTATTGCCATAAAGCGCCTCTGGCTCGTGCAATATCTTGTTGCCACAGGTGTGCCGGCCGATCGGTTTGTTGCAAAATCAAAGGAAGCATTTGAATCGGCCATCGCCCTTGCTGAGCAACTTGGTTTCGACCAAGCAACTGCACGTACCCGAATTATTTACTTCATCACTATGACGTGGATAGAAGCATCGCTCACACCAGTCTTCGGGTTGACAAGTGAAGAAATCAACAAGGCATTCGCGATGACCTTCACTGATGCGATCTCAAATAAACCAAAAACTGTGTAGCACCCTCACAGCAGAATTGAGCTGTGGCAAGTATCGGCGCATTATTTAGCAACCGCAAAACGATTCTGCAGATGCTGCAAGCCGCCGATGCCGTTTACGAAGATTCTGCAAATCTGCAGCGCGCCACACAAAATCGTGCCTATACCGCGAAGACGAAGATACAACTTAATCGGGGTGAGCAACTGGGTTCGCAAACCCCAGACGAGATCGCGTTGCTTGTCGCAATCGACGCACACAACCATGCGCGCAATTCGTTGAACGTTGCAACTAACGAGCTGCGCAGCATCTTAAACAAGACAAAGCCATATGTTCACTTGCTCGATTCAACGACTAAGTTTATGTTCAAAATGTTGTCGCGTGAAAAGCGTCTAACCGTCAACGCCGAAATGCTTCAAGCCAAAAGTGGCTTAGAGATTGCTCACCGACTAATCAACAGTCGACTTACGCCAGAGATTTTGAGTGCCATTCGAAACCAAACGCCTGACACAGCCGATGTGCTGACACGCTTTGCCCAAAACACATCATCATTCTTCTCTACCTTCGAGCAACTCACCGAAGACAAGCCGACGGCTGACCGTGGCGCAAGTAATCGAGGGCGACATGGCGATATCCCCAATGACATCGCGAACAATGTCGAGATGTTCTTGCTCGACCAGGGGCCGCTTCGAGCGTCTTTGCGCCGCTATCAAGATTTCGGCGCACGATATCTGATTGTTCAAAAACGCACACTTCTTGGCGACGATATGGGATTAGGTAAAACCGTGCAAGTTCTCGCCGCGATGTGCCATCTTCACGCCAACGGCTCTCGGCACTTCTTTGTTGTTGCACCAAATAGTGTGCTCGTCAACTGGCAACGCGAGGTAGAAAAACACACCGAGCTCAAGTCATATCTCGCCCATGGCGTTGATCGCGAACAGGCAATCAAACATTGGGCGAAATCTGGTGGCATCGCGATCACCTCTTACTCAACACTGCCGAAACTGATTCATCTTGTTAAGAACGTTGATTTTCTCGCCGTTGATGAAGCGCACTATGCAAAAAACCCAGAGGCACAGCGAACTATCGCGATTGAGCAAATCGGGCGCCAGGCGAAATATGTTTCATTGATGACGGGCACTGCATTAGAAAACAAAGTTGAAGAACTACAAAACTTGCTTGAAATCGCACACCCTGGGGCGGTTCGAGCAATTCGACCGATGATGCTCAAAAATCGAACATTCGACAAGTCGGGTGTTGCGAAACAGCTCGCCCATGTCTATCTGCGCCGAACACAAGCCGATGTATTAACCGAACTTCCTGAGCGAATTGAAACAGATGAATGGGTGACGCTAAGCGATGAAGATCGGTCAACATATAACAACGCGCCGATCAACATTATGTTGAAACGAAAAAGTGCAACAATTACGCAGGCCAAATATGAGCGCCTTGCAGATCTGATCGATGAACACCGTCAAGCGAATCGCAAAATCGTGGTGTTTTCTTTTTTTCGACAAGTCGTGTTTGATGTCAGCTCTATCTATGACAACTGCCCACAGATCAAGGGCGATGTATCTTCGGCTGAGCGCCAAGCGATAATCGACACCTTCACGAATACGCCAGGTTTCGCGGTTCTTGCATCACAAATAGATGCGGGTGGCGTCGGCATCAATTTGCAAGCAGCCTCAGTTGTGATTCTGATGGAGGCTCAATTTAAGCCTTCGACCGAGTGGCAAGCAATTGCCCGAGTTCATCGCATGGGGCAAAGCCGAACCGTAAACGTGCACCGAATTCTCGCGTCAGGCACGATCGAAGAACACCTCGTGCGGTTAATTAAACAAAAGGCAAATCTATTTATGGCCTATGCCCACGAGAGCGCGATAAAAGACTCGAGTGCAATGGCATCTGACCCGAACAAAAGTTCAATCGAAGACGAGTTGCTAGAACTTTTAGCGATTGAGGCTAAAAAGTAGCGCGACTACCCGAACGCCCGCGCTGCGCGAACGTGCGGCGAAGTTCGGGTCAGATTGTGATTATGCCAAGTCGAAACGGTCGGCGTTCATAACTTTTGTCCACGCTGCGGCGAAATCTTTAACGAATTTCTGCTGAGCATCGTCTTGCGCATACACCTCGGCGTATGCACGCAAGATTGAGTTAGAACCGAACACAAGATCTACTCGTGTCGCTGTCCATTTCGTGGCGTGGGTGCTTCGATCTTGTACTTCATACAAGTTTTTCTGCACTGGCTTCCAGATGTATGCCATGTCGGTTAAGTTCACGAAGAAGTCAGTCGTCAAAGCGCCGACTCGATCTGTGAATACTCCATGTTTGGTGCCGCCATGGTTGGTGCCGATAACTCTCATGCCGCCGATCAGAACTGTCATCTCTTGAGCCGTTAGACCCATGAGTTGCGCGCGGTCGAGCATAAATTCTTCTGCCGGTACTGCGTGATCATTTTTTTGCCAGTTTCGAAATGCATCATGAAGTGGCTCAAGCACCGCAAATGATTCGACGTCGGTTTGCTCGACAGTCGCATCGCCTCGGCCAGGGTTAAACGGCAACGACAATTCAACACCCGCAGCCTTAGCTGCTTGCTCTACTCCGACGTTTCCGGCGAGAACAATAATGTCAGCGACACTTGCGCCGACCTCACTCGCGATTGCTTGCAAAGTTACGAGAACTTTTGCAAGTCGTGCGGGCTCATTGCCAGCCCAATCTTTTTGTGGTGCCAAACGAATGCGGGCACCGTTTGCACCGCCACGCAGATCAGAACCTCTGAAAGTGCGCGCGCTATCCCATGCGGTTGAGACAAGGTCACCAACCGAAAGAGAACTCGCGGCGATTTTGCTTTTAGCCGCTGCGACATCGAATTTTTTGTTGCCGACTGTTACTGGGTCTTGCCAGATCAAATCTTCAGACGGCACATCTGGCCCAAAGTAACGAACCTTTGGCCCCATGTCTCGATGGGTCAACTTAAACCACGCGCGCGCAAACACGTCTGAAAAGTATTCAGGGTCTTTGTAGAAACGTTCTGAAATTTTGCGATACTCAGGATCAACTTTCATCGCCATATCGGCATCAGTCATGATCGGGTTATGACGAATACTCGAATCTTCAACATCAACTGGTTTGTCTTCTTCTTTGATATTGATCGGCTCCCATTGCCAAGCACCGGCCGGACTCTTCTTTAACTCCCACTCATATGTGAAGAGCAAATAGAAGTAGCCGTTATCCCACTTAGTTGGATTAGTTGTCCAGGCACCTTCAATGCCGCTCGACATTGTGTTGCTGCCAACACCACGAGATGTTTTGTTTAACCAACCAAAACCTTGTGCATCAATCTCTTCGCCTTCTGGTTCTGGGCCGAGAAGTGAATCACTGCCGTTGCCGTGAGCTTTGCCAACAGTGTGACCACCAGCGGTGAGTGCGACAGTTTCTTCGTCATTCATCGCCATGCGAGCAAAAGTAAGTCGCACATCTTGCGCGGTGCGCGCTGGGTCGGGCACCCCACCAACACCTTGAGGGTTGACATAGATCAAACCCATCTGCACTGCAGCAAGCGGATTTTCTAAACTCTCGCGGCTTTCAGTTTCGTAGCGAGTTGAAGCCAACCATTCTTTTTCGGTGCCCCAATTAATATCTTTCTCTGGTTGCCAAATGTCTTTGCGGCCAAATCCGAAACCAAACATCTTGAGTCCCATTGATTCGTAGGCGATGTTGCCAGCGAGAATAAAAAGGTCTGCCCAACTAACTTTGTTGCCAAACTTCTTTTTGATTGGCCACAGCAAACGTCGCGCTTTGTCGAGGTTGACGTTGTCTGGCCACGAGTTCAATGGAGAAAATCTTTGGTTGCCCGTGCCCGCACCGCCGCGCCCATCTGCAATGCGATATGAACCGGCCGCATGCCATGCCATTCGAATCATCAGACCGCCGTAGTGACCCCAGTCGGCAGGCCACCATGATTGACTGTCGGTCATCAGAGAATGCATGTCTGCTTTCAATGCAGCAACGTCGAGTTTCTGCAACTCTTGGCGATAATTAAAATTCTCGTCCATTGGGTCTGTCTTTGCATCGTGTTGGTGCAAGATGTCGAGGTTGAGAGCGTTCGGCCACCATTCGGTGTTTGAACTGATCGTTGTGGTCGCACCGCCGTGCATGACTGGGCATTTTCCGGTTGATTCCATTTTGTGACCTCTTTCGATTGGCTTGTGCTGTAAACCTATGGCGATCCGAGGTATAAAGCAAATGATAATTTCTGATGATTGCTATAATCTAAAGTTATGCCTACTCCTTCGATGCAACAACTCACTTACCTTGTGGCGCTTGCTGATTGCGGCAGTTTTAGTGATGCCGCCGATGCATGCTTTGTTTCTCAACCTGCGCTCAGCGCCCAGATCAAAGAGTTAGAGAATCGTCTCGGCTTGCAACTTGTCGAACGCACCCCGCGCGGAATCTTGTTGACGCAACAGGGTGCTCAAGCAGTAAGCCGTGCCCGAGCGATTCTCAGAGATGTCAACGACCTCGTCGACGAAGCAAAAAATAACGGTGATGAGTTACGCGGCGAAATTCATCTCAGCGCAATCCCCACGATGGCGCCTTACTTGTTGCCATCACTCGTGCAAACAATCAAGGGTGCCTACCCGAATGTGCAGTTGCATCTTCACGAAGATCAAACCAACGAATTACTACAGTTGCTTCGATCCGGAAAGATTGACATCGGTCTTCTTGCAATGCCAATTAAAGACGATGCTTTTTCAACTGCCACCCTGGCGTTCGACCCGTTCTTGATTGCGTTGCCAGAGAACCATGCGTTGGCCGATACCAAAGCACCGATTTCTTTGAACCGTCTTGCAAAAGAGAAAGTAATTCTTCTTGAAGACGGGCATTGTCTGCGCAGTCAAGCAGAAAACCTATGCATTCGTAGCAACATCAAGGCTTCAGATATTCAAGCGACAAGTCTTCCAACTCTTATTCAAATGGTTGCTGCTGGCATGGGCGTCACGCTCTTGCCTCAATCGGCTGCATCGGTAGAAGCAAGAAAAGGTAGCGGAGTAGTAACACGGCCGATTCGTTCTTCAGAGGCGGGCCGATCAATTGGCTTGGTGTGGCGCTCAAGTTCACCTGTTGGCAAATATCTCGCGCGTGTTATTGCGAAACTAACTAAATAACGCGATCAACCAAACGCCCGAATCGGACGAACACCAGACCCAATACCCTTTCCCGCATTTCCTTGAGACCCGTTGCTGGTGTTTTGATATCGGCTCCCCGTGGCATCAATCTCCGTACTCATCCAATAACTCGGCGAGCGAATCCCAGTTCGTAGTGAGCCAGTACTGTTGCAACTTACGGTGATGTCGCCAGTGGTTTGATTTCGCCCATACTTACAAAATTCATTCAATTCGAGTACAGATCCCAAAAACCAATCGGTATAACCTCCGCCACGATACGCATCCGCGGCCGACGCCGCGTAACCTAACGTGCTACCGCCGCCCGACTGTCCAATCATTGCAACCGTGTTAGCCCGACCCGCACCTAGACCAGATGCAGTAGTACCAATTAGAACCGTTGAGTTGGCAGACCATTTACAAACTGGGTCGTCTGTGCTTGTACCGTTAGTTCCCCCAGAAGCTCCACAATTGGTTTGTGCGGGTGTTTGCGTTTCGGTGATCCACCCGATTGGTGCTGCTTCTAAGTATTTGCAAGTTGAAATGCCACCTACACCAGCGGTATTGCAGGTTGAACCTGGTGACGCGAACGTGCCAGCAAGGGGTTGAACATAAAACACGGTGCCGCCACTTGGGCCGGGGTCAAGATAAGCGCATGTTCCGCCTGTTGCACAGGTCAATGCTGGTGTTACTGAGCTTGATGAGCTTGCGGTGCCGCCCGAGGTTGTGTCGCGCCATGATGAGTAGAACTGTGATGGTGCGATGTAGTTGCTGCTAGTTGTTGCTAGACCTGTTGACTGTGTTTTGGCTTTACACGCGGTCTTTACCGCTACGAGACCATTCGTGTTGTCGCCATCGGCCGCACTGGTTTGCGGTTTTAACACACCGAATGCATTGCCGTTAACCGCTAAAGCAGACCAAGTCGTTATCGCATTATTAGAAGTGTTCGTTTGGGTATTAACAACAACTGGCGACACACTGCCAGAAGCTAAATATTTGCCTTCAAGGATTATTCTTGCCGCCCAACAGCTACCACTCGACGACAACGCAACAGCGTAGAAACCTTGACAACCTAGAAGCTCAGCATTTGAACTCCAGGTTTGAACAGCCTGAACGCTAACTATTCGTGCGTTTGTTGAAGAAACCGAACTGGCAACAACATCAACATTTGGTTCAAGTTTCTGCAGATCTGTCACCAGCCCAGTCGAATCACCACATTGTGCAGACGAACCATCAGAAAAATCACCCTGACTTTGATAATGAAACTTCGCAGCCCGTAAAACAACCTCGATAGATGCTTGAGCTTCTTTGTCGTAAGCATTATTACGAGAACCCAAAAAACTCGGTAATGCGATACTTGTCAAAACACCCAAGACAACCATCGCAATAACCAACTCAGTCAACGTAAACCCGTTGTCACGACGACTAAAACGGTTCGGACTGGCTAAACGGCGCGTGCGGCGCGAGATTTGGTACCGAAAATGTAACAATCCCACCCAGAAAATTTACATCACTTCAGACTCCCGAAATGACACTAAGAAGTGATCAACCAAACGCCCGCACAGGGCGAACACGGTCTCGTTCATCTTTGGTGCGATTGCCCCGAGCGCCATCTGTGAAATTTTGATAGTACGAGAGGGTTCCATTGATTTCAGTAGAACTCCAATAGTAGCCACTCGTAAACCCTGTTCGCAGCGAGTTTGCAGAGGTGCACTGCGTCGCAGTATTGCCCGTTGTTTGTTGCCGAGCATATTTACATAATTCATTGAGCTCATCAAATGATGGCAAGAACCAATCTGACTTGCCACCACCTCGAAATGCCCGCGTCACGGTTGCCGCTCTACCCGCAGTTGCGCCACTTCCGGTTGCAGCAATTGCATTGGTGTTGGCTAATCCTGAGCCAACAGCTTTTATCTCGAATGTGCTATAGGTTGCTAAAGCACCTGAGCCGAACATTCGGCAACCTGGATCAGCACTGCTAGTTCCTGCGATTTCGCAGTTGGTTTGTCCTGATGGAGTTGTAGACACAATCCACCCAATTGGTGCGTACTCTAAATATTTACAAGATGTGTTGCAGTCTGAACCCACTGACGTAAAAGTTGATGTCGACGCATAAAACACGGTGCCACCGCCCGGGCCAGTTTCGCCTTCAGCACAAGTATCAGTTGTAACACAATTTGCCGCTGTTGCAATATATGGTGCTGCGACCACGTCACGCCATGACGAATAGAACTGTGATGGTGCGATGTAGTTGCCACCTAGGTCAGCAACACCTGTTGATTGTGTTCTGGCCTTGCACGCAGTTTTTATTGCGACCAGATTGTTTGTGTTGTCACCATCAGCCGCACTTGTTTGAGGTTTCAACAAACCAAACGCATTACCGTTAACAGCCAAAGCCGACCAAGTAGTAATGGCGTTATTGGATGTGTTTGTTTGCGTGTTGACAACAACTGGTGACACACTGCCAGACGCCAAATATTTGCCTTCAATAGTAAGTCGAGCAGCCCAACAGCTGCCGCTAGATGACAATGCAACGGCATAAAAACCTTGACAACCTAGAAGTTCGGCATTTGAATTCCACGTTGAGACAGCCTGAACACTAACTATTCGAGAACTAGTTGAAGAAACAGAACTCGCAACAACATCGATCCCCGGTTCAAGTTTTTGTAGATCGGCAGCCAACACTGCAGAATCACCGCACTGCAATGATGACGCATCTGAAAAATCACCTTGACTTTGATAATGAAACTTCGCAGCCCGCAACACATTTTCGATAGAAGTCTGAGCTTCTTTGTCGTAAGCATTATTACGTGAGCCCAAAAAACTTGGGATCGCAATACTGGCGATAACACCCAGCACAACCATCGCTATCGCCAGTTCAGTCAACGTAAAACCATTGTCGCGACAAGCAAAACGGCGCGAACGGCGCGAAATTTGGTACCGAAAATGCGCTAGTACCACCCTGAAAATTTACATCAAACCAGACTCACAAAATGACACTAAAACGCGATCAACCAAACGCCCGCACCGGACGCACATAAATGGTGCCATCGGTCTTGTTTGGTTGAACTTGACTGCCTGTACCAAAATTCTGAGCGTTCGCGATTAAGACACCAGCTTCCGATGAGCTGTAGTAAGGCTGTGCTGAAAAACCAGATGCATTTAGGCCTGCGTTCAAAGTGCCGCCGGTACACACAGTGGCGTCAGATGTCCAGGCCACATTGCGTTGCCATTTACACATTTGATTGAGTTCACTTTTTGATGGAAGGAACCAGTCAGTTTTGCCACCGTTCGCATACGCCCATGCGATGCCAGCAGCGTAAGCACTCGTAGCGGCAGAACCAAAAGTAGTTACGCGATTATATATCGCGTTTGTATTTGACATACCCATACCAATCGCTAGCGCCGCAGTGCGTGACGCTGATACAACAGAATCAGGATAAATACTCGCAACTTGACAGTTTGTATTTCCAGTATCAGAGCTTGTTGGGTAACAGAACGCGGCCGTGGTTGCCCAGACGATTCCGGTTGATTGATCAGACGGAGCAGCCTCTAGGTATTTACATGCAGACGCACAATCTGAGCCTGTTGAAGTGAAGCCTGTTGTCGAAACATAGAACACAACTCCACCGCCTGGGCCTGTGTCGCCAACGGCATACGAAATTCCACCTGCTGGGGCAGTATCGCGCCACGATGTATAAAACTGTGATGGTGCAATGTAGTTGCTACTTACGTCAGCCGAACCTGTTGATTGGTTTTTTGCTTTGCACGCAGTTTTTATCGCAAGAAGATTATTTGTGTTGTCGCCATCAGCGGCACTTGTTTGCGGTTTCAAAACACCAAACGCATTACCGTTAATTGCCAAAGCCGACCAAGTTGCAATCGCACTATTAGATGTATTTAGCTGTGCGTTCACAACAACCGGTGACGCATTGCCAGATGCCAAATATTTACCTTCAAGGATTGTTCTTGCTGCCCAACAACTACCACTCGACGAAAACGCGACCGCATAAAATCCTTGACAACCCAACAACCCGCCGGTTGAATCCCAAGTTTGAACAGCCTGAACGCTAACTATTCGTGAGTTAGTTGAAGAAACAGAACTCGCAACAACATCAATATTTGGTTCAAGTTTCTGCAGATCGGCGGCCAAAGCTGTCGAATCACCACACTGTGCAGACGATGCATCAGAAAAATCACCTTGATTTTGGTAGAGAAACTTCGATGCCCGCAACACAACTTCGATAGATGCTTGCGCTTCTTTGTCGTAAGCATTATTACGCGAACCCAAAAAACTCGGCACTGCAATACTGGCAATAACACCCAGCACAACCATCGCAATAACCAACTCAGTCAACGTAAAACCAGAATCACGACGCAAAGATCGGCGCAGAAATTTATACCGAGAATGCACCAATCCCACACAGAAAATTTACATCAAACCAGGCTCACAAAATGGCACTAAAACGCGATCAACCAAACGCCCGCACCGGATAGACACCGCGAGATAGAATGTTGGCGAGCTCAAAAAAGTAATTTCAATAGCGACATCACATTCTGATGCCGCAAACATTGATCGGGCATTTTGGGCAGCACAATCACCAGAGGCTCGTCTTAATCATGCACTTGAACTTCGTAAGGTCAATTATGGAACAGATCGAGTTTCCTCAAGACTTCAGCGAGTTCTTGAAATTACTCAACGCCCATCGCGTTGAATATCTGCTTATAGGCGGCTTCGCCGTGGCTAACCGACTGGCGGTAATGCTCGCGGCACTCTGACCTTAGGCTAAATAACGTGGTTGTGTTTTGGGCGCTCGGTGCAGCGGTTTTGTATGGCGTCGGTGACTACTTCGGTGGCCGGGCAACAAAAGTCTCAGCATCAACTTCTGTAACGTTTCTCGGCCAATTTTTTGCACTGATTTTGTTAGTCGCTCTAGTTGCTGTCGGCAACACTCCAGTTATGCCACTTCAAGATTGGTTTTGGAGCGGCCTTGCAGGCGCCGGCGGAGTCATCGCATTAGTTGCGTTTTATCAAGCGATGTCACTTGGCTCAATGACTGTTGTCGCGCCAATTGCTGCACTAATCGGAATGTGCAGCCCTGTAATTGTCGGACTACTTCAAGGCGAACGACCTGCTTCAATCGCATATCTCGGCATGATTCTCGCATGTATCGCTGTTGCACTTGTCGGCGACGCGCTCGATCATCACGATCTGCCAACCCCGATGAGAGCAATCGTGCTCGCAGTTATTTCTGGTCTCGGCTTCGGAGTGATCTTCGTATGCCTCGCACAAACTTCGCGAGACTCAGGGCTATGGCCGCTACTCGGTCAACGAATTGTGAGTGTTTCAACAGTTGCGATTGTTGGGTCACTCGGTGCGAGGCGACTTAAAGTCGCTCGGCCCGTGATTTGGTATGCAATTCTTTCAGGCGTGCTCGACACAACTGCCAATGGGCTTTATCTTTTGGCAATACATGGCGGGTTGCTCTCGCTCGTTGGAGTAATCATTTCGTTGTATCCGGTATCGACGGTTGCGTTGGCGATTTTCATAGACCACGAAAAACTGCACAAGAGCCAGTTCATCGGATTATTAATCGCCGCCGCAGCACTTTCAATGATCGGCTATGCATCCAACGCCTAAAGAAGGCGAAGAATTATTTGATTAACTCGCTAGAGCTGCTTTTTGTGCTGCTGTTAATGCATTGACAAATGCTGGCTTGAGTGCTTTTTCTTGCGCCGGAGTCAAAGCTGCCAACGTTTCATTGCTGAACCCAGGGGCAGTATTTGCGTTTAGCGCAGCGTATTGTGCAGGCTTCATTGACGCAAACACTGCTGATGGCAGTGCATCAACTTGATCTACTTTCAAACCAGCCACGGCTTTGGTTGACAACGCTGCGACTTGTGGGCCTGTCATCTCTGACATTGCAGCAGCCGGCATCGCAGCAATCTGTGTTGGCTTCATTGCAGTAAATGCAGTCGGTGGCATTGCATTAACCTGATCGCTATTTAATGAACCAACTGCTGTAGGTGTCATCGAAGCAACTTGGGTTGGCTTGATCGAAGCGAAAGCTGCGGTTGGCAATGAGTCAACTTGATCTGCTTTTAATCCAGCCATAGCTTTAGGCGACAAGGCTGCAACTTGTGGTCCGCTCATGTTTGCCATTGCAGCAGCCGGCATCGCAGCAATCTGTGTTGGCTTCATTGCAGTAAATGCA
>JBAXAW010000063.1:0-11978 GCA_037142305.1 Actinomycetota bacterium | reverse complement strand
CAAACTAGATTAAAAACTGCCACCAACTTGGCACGAATTATGCCCGATAAATCACTGAAAAATCGATGTTAAAGCATCAACTAAGGTAACCCTGTGAACTCTGTTTCGGGCTCAAAATGCTTATGGCCAAAGGGTTTTATGTGGGGTACGGGCGCTTCTTCGACGCAGTGCGAGGGTGCTGCTCCGCAATCTGATTGGTATGCATGGGAGCGCGCCGGGAACGCACCGATTTCTGCAGACGGCAACGGGTTTGCGACTCGGTACGCGCAAGATTTTAAAATTCTTGCCAGTCTGGGATTAAATCATCACCGACTTTCAATTGAATGGGCGCGCATTGAACCACTACAAGGTGTGCGAGATCAAAACACAATCGACCATTACCGAAATATTCTCACAACAGCGCGTGAATTAAAAATAAACATTTGGGTTTGCTTGCATCATTTCACTTTGCCAAATTGGTTTGCGAATCTTGGCGGGTTTTTAGTTGAAGAAAATCGTAAAAAATTTTGGCTGACGCATGTTGACTTCATTGCAGAAACTTTTGGTGATCTTGTTGCAGGCTGGCAGCCAGTTAATGAAACTAATTATTACGCAACGGCCGGATATTTAGCACGCGGTTGGCCGCCTGGCCACAACAATGTTGAAGAGTGGCTCACCGTTAGCCAACAAATTCAACTCGCTACTGCTGAAGCAGCGGTGAGATTAAAAAAAACTGGCAAACCGGTTGTGTCAATTTTTGGTTTATCAACTCTTGAGCTACTTGATGACGAACCTGCGACACATAAATTTGCAGAGCGTTTTTACGATGCGAATTGGAACGCTGGAATCAAACTATTTCGAGATGGAATCCTGCAGATCGGCGATCACAAGCCAGTTTTGCGCCCCGACTTAGCTGGAAGTTTTGACATGATTGGGTTCTCGTATTATTCAGCGCACGGGGTTCGCAACGGCAAGCTTGTTGCCTACCCAGAAACCGAAAAGATTTCGCCGCTTGGTTATGCAATATGGCCCGGCGGACTTGCTCTGGTACTAACACGGCTGCATCAAGAACTACCAAATACCCCTCTAATTGTTGCCGAATTTGGCATTGGCACTAGTAATGACAACGAGCGTTCGACGTACTTATCGGCTGGGCTGAACGTCGTGCAGATGGCGATTGCTCAAGGCATAGATATTCGTGGATTCTTTCATTGGACAGCCGTTGATAACTACGAATGGCTTCATGGATACGACCTGCAGTTCGGAATTATTAACGCAGATCGCACGACTAAACCAAGTTCAGAATTATTGCGGCAAGAAGCGAAAACAAGTTAATCACTTGTAGTAGTTTTTAGTAGCAAATTGCAAAAACTACAAAGGTCGGAGTGCACATGACAATAGATACTGAAATTGGCAAACTAAAACGCTTGAACTTGATTGCAGGTGCGTTGCACTTGGTGTCATTGCTTGGCATTTTGTTTTTAGCCAACGATGCGAAACTGCCAGTGAATGCGATTTATCTCACCGAGGCACCAGGCACCGGCAATTTCTCTGATCCGATTAACTTTTTTAATCTAAATATCAGTTACATGGTCGCAGCGTTTTTGGCGCTATCAGCTTTCTTTCATTTTTTCATTAGTTCGCCTGCGATGTTTACGAAATACTCGGCTGGCCTAAAGAAGCACATCAACGTTTTTCGCTGGGTTGAATATTCTCTGTCGTCATCAATCATGATCATTGTGATTATGCAACTCAATGGCACTGCTGACTACATCGCTTTGCTGGGCATTTTCGGGGTTAATGTTTGCATGATTTTGTTCGGCTGGTTGCAAGAGAGATATACGACTCCAGGTGATGGCGACTTATTGCCGTTTTGGTTTGGCTGTATCGCTGGCATCGTGCCTTGGATAGCAGCATTGCTTAATTTGATTTCACCAAAAGGCCCTGCAGAAGCAACACCACCAGGGTTCGTTTGGGGCATCGTAATCTCACTATTTTTATTGTTTAACTGTTTTGCAATTGTGCAATACAAGCAATACAAAGCGCGGGGCAAGTGGTCAAATTATTTGCGCGGCGAACGCGCTTACATCGTGCTCAGCCTCGTCGCAAAATCTTTGCTCGCCTGGCAGGTTTTTGCGGGAACCCTAGCTTCGTAAGGGTGTATTCACCAGACGACTGGGCTTGTTGCGCCGACAGCTCGGCCTTCAGCGCGAACGCCTCGCTGAACTAACTCTGGTGCAAGCTCTCTCCAGAGTGCCTTCAAGCGATAGTGCGGCACGCGCGGAAACAGATGATGCATCGCGTGGTGATCGTGCCCGCGAATCAACACTCGTGAGCCAAGAAATACTGCGACTCGCGTGTGGCGGTAACGAGATGTCTCATTAGCCGGATGATGCGGATACCACGCGAAAATAAACATCAACCAACACAACTGAATCCGTGCCGGCAGCCACCACAACATCAAGGCTTCAATGCCGTGTCCAGTTGCGAAACATATGACCAAAAATATTGTTGAGAGCAACCAGAAACGAATTTGTGCCTTGCCTTCGCTCTTGCTCGCTTGACGATCACTTAGTAAACGCTTCATGTCTTTAGGAAGAATAACTCGAAGTGGTTTGATCAGCGCGAAAAACGGCAAAAACGAATAGACCATCGTCATCCCATAAAACTTCACAGGCAACTCACTAAGGCGACCATCTGTGAAATGGTCTGGGTCACGCGCTGGGTCGTTAGTGAATGCATGATGTCTCATGTGCCCCGCACGATGAGATGAAAAATTTATCCCATTGGGGATTGAGCAGGCTTTGCCAATTGCATCTTCGACCCAGCGACTAGTGGTTCGCTTGCCCCAAATATTTTTGTGCGCTGCCTCGTGTAACGGCATGTAAAAAGTTGATGCAAAAACTGAGTTAACAATAAGGCATAGCCACAACGGCAAAACCTGGGTTATGCCAAGAAAAATAACGCCACACCAACAAATACTGAACACAATAAATGTTGCGATAATGCGCCACTGAATGTCACCCCAATATTTTGCGGCAACCAAATTCTCACCACGAACCTGCTCGCTGCGCACAGCTTTTGAGTTTTCTGCAGTCTCGCTTAGCGCTTGATTCTCAATTGTGATTTCAAGTTCTTCAGGTAGCGGAGCAGCAACGGCCATACTTGAAGATTACTCCACGTACCTGAAACCTTCGGCTGCGCGTTGTGCAACACTTCTAACTAGCGCGCGACGGTCACTAATTTTGCCGATCTTTTGCTCAAGTGGCCCGTCAATAAGCAGTGTTGCCAAACCATGCGCAAGCGACCACATCGCAGTGGCTTGAATTCGAATTTCGTCGATCGATGCTGATTCGCCAAGAATCTGTCTGACTGCTGAAAGCAAAGTTTCAAACGCATCATCTGCGGCCCGCTGGGTTTCGGGCGACTCTCCTATTAGACATAAATCAGAGCGAAACATCACTCGAAAATAACCTTTGTTGCTAAGCGCAAAATCCACATAGCGCTCACAAAGTCGAACTACTTGGTCAGGGTCATCATCGGCACGTGCGGGTGCACTCATAGTTGCGGTAAATTTGCGAAACCCAAGTAACGCGATCTCACCGAAAATTGCGCTTCGATCAACGAAATGGTGATATGGCGCCTGATGACTTACCCCAGCGTCAGCTGCGATCTGGCGGAAAGACAATCCATCTGGACCAAAATCGGCGATGTACTTGACGGCTGCTTTAATCACCTTTTCACGAAGCGAAGGCGCGAAAAGTTTTTGGGTCACGACTTGACACTATCAAGTTTTACGACTAGACAGTGTCTATGTCAAACATCACAACTTCAAAACACCCCGACCCAAAAGTGCACGCGCGCCGTTGGAAAATTCTTGCGATTCTCTGCCTTTCGGTTTTTCTAGTTGTTGTTGACAACCTGATCATCAATGTGGCTATACCAACTCTGGCACGAGAGCTTGGTGCAACGACGAGCGGACTGCAATGGATCGTCGACTCATATGCATTAGTTTTCGCTGGCTTGTTACTTGCGTGTGGTGGGCTCGCCGACAGATTCGGTCGAAAGTTGATGATGCAGATCGGCATGGTGCTGTTCGGGATATTTTCCGCGTTCGCGGCATTCACTGAAACGACCGGCGCGCTAATCACTGCACGAGGTCTTATGGGCATTGGTGCTGCGCTCGTCTTCCCTGGCACGCTGGCGATTCTTATTGATGTGTTTCGTGACCCCACCGAACGTGCAAAAGCGATTGGTGTGTGGTCTGCAGTTTCAGGTGCCGCTGTTGCATTCGGTCCAGTAACTGGTGGCCTACTTCTCAAATATTTTTGGTGGGGCTCTGTATTTCTGATCAACATTCCCATCGTGATTATTGCTTTGCTGCTGCAATTTTTCTTCGTGCCTGAATCAAAAGATCCGAAAGCTGTGCGGCTTGATATTCAAGGTTTCGTTCTTTCAATTGCATTTGTATCGCTTTTGGTGTACACAATTATCGAAGGTCCGCATCGCGGTTGGACAAGCTCAACATCAATTGCGGGGTTCATTGGTACTGCAGTTTTAATCGCTGGGTTTATTTGGCGTGAACTCAATACAGAGCACCCGCTGCTCGATGTTCGTGTGTTTAGCGACATGCGAGTAACAGCCGCAACTTCATCTATTGCTATTGCATTCTTCTCGCTATTTGGTTTTACTTTTCTAGTCACGCAGTACTTTCAGTTCGTACGTGGCTATGACCCGCTCGAATCAGGATTGCGCACATTGCCCTTCGCGATCGGCGCCGGAATTACTTCACCAATCGCAGCGCAACTTTCTTTGCGCTACGGCCCAAAACGAATCGTTCCGATTGGATTATTGTTTATGGGCATCGCACAAATTGGTGCAGGAATGTTTGAAGCGGACAGCGCATACTTCGGGCCCGTAGTTGGCAGTATGGTGCTGATGGCGTGTGGGCTTGCGCTTGTAACCAGCCCTGCTTCAGAGTCGGTGATGGGTTCATTGCCACGCGATATGGCTGGTGTTGGTTCGGCAATTAACGACACAAGTCGTGAAATAGGCGGCACGCTCGGCGTCGCGATTATCGGCAGCATTTTCGCAAGTACATACAGCCCGCAGATCGTCAAGTTGCTCTCTCCATTTAATCTTCCCGACGCTGCTCAATCAGCTGCTGAACAATCCGTTGGTGCTGCGTTCGCAGTTTCTACTCAGGTCGGTGATGCAACACTGTCGAATGCGATTCGTGAGATCGCAAGTTCGTCTTTTTTAGACGGATTTCAAGTTGCCTGCACAACAGTCGGCGCAGTCGCGATCTTTGGGTCGTTACTTGCACTTCGCTTCTTGCCCTCTCGCGTTGCGAATGTCAAAGATTGACCTTGTTATTTGGCAGTGCTCGTCAGACAGCGGCTCTGCGGAGCAAGTCAAGATGATCACAGAGCGTTCGTACTAGCTGGAATACGAGCAATTCTGCCAACATGATGCAAGAGCTGAATACGACGAGTGGAAAAAGCAAATTATAAATCGCGATTGCGATGAGACCGGCATATACAACGACGGCAACACACAGTGTGACGAAATTTAAACGCCTGAGTAAATGTGCGCTGCGACTTGCGCGTTGAATCAAAATCGTTTTGTCAGTCACGCCGTCACACTAACCCACTAATTATCCGCGCCGCCGAACTGCAATAAAACTGGGCCGATGAAACTACGTAACTGTGTTGCCTGACCAAAAATTGAAACGATGCCAGTGACTTTGAAAACTTAACGCTGGTAATCCAGTTGGTTCTCGTAGAACTTGATCTCGATTATGTTCCCACTAGGGTCGGCGAGTTTGCCACCGAGCTTTCCGCTTAACTCAATTTCTGCATGCTTCTTGGGTTCGGAAATCCATGTGTGAATAGATGCATTCACACGCTTCACCATTTCGTCAAACGCTGACAGCGAAGGAAGTATCACTCCAAAATGTCGAACACCTTGCCGACTGACATCAATTACCTCAAGTGGTCTCAACTGAAGAGTCAACTGAAGTCCGAAGAACCACGCGTCGAACCAGTCATTACTCTCGCGACCGATACGACACCCAAGCACATTCTCGTAAAAATCTCTCGCCAATACCAGATCGTCGACTGGAAGCGATAAATGAATAACAGGTGTATCAGTAATGTACATACGATAATCGCGGTGCTTCCGCGCAGCGAATCGGGTCTTTAACAAGTCACTGGTTCGGTCTGCGAAATATGAGACGACATTAAACGTCGCGACCGCATACCGTTTAACTCATGGCATCATCTCATAACGACTACCGCATGGGCCGAAAGGACTGGCTGCTACTACTCTTCCCCGGACTAATTTGGGGTTCAAGTTTCTTTTTTATTGCAGAAGGCCTTGATGCATTTCAACCCGCACTCATTACGCCTCTTCGGGTGCTCTTTGGTTTTCTTGCGCTCATCGCACTGCCTCAATCGCGCAAACACATTCCGATAAAAGATCTGCCATCCATCGCACTACTGGGTGTGTTCTGGATGGTGATTCCACTCAGCCTTTTCCCTTTCGCAGAACAACATGTATCAAGCAGCGTCACAGGCATGTTGAATGGCGCAACGCCCTTATTTGTTGCAACAGTTGCTTCATTGATGCACAAAAGTTTTCCGCATCGCAATCAACTTCTCGGTTTACTTGTCGGTTTTTGTGGAGTCTTGCTCATTGCGCTACCAACAGCGAATAATAATTCCTCAAGTAAATTCGGTGTCGCGCTGATCATGTGCGCGTTGTGTTGCTACGGAATTGCATTAAACCTTGCCGTACCGCTTCAAAAAAAGCATGGTGCACTTCCAGTCATTGTTCGCGCCCAAGCAGTTGCGCTCATTCTCACTGCGCCCTTTGGGATTGCTGCAATCCCAAGTAGTTCATTTGCGTGGCATTCACTTTTTGCCATGGTGGGTCTTGGCGTTGGCGGCACTGGTATTGCTTATGCACTCGCCACCACATTGGCTGGTCGAGTGGGCAGCACGCGTACTTCGGTTACCACCTACATCGTTCCCGTAGTTGCGTTATTTCTCGGTGCCATAGTTCGCGATGAAGTAGTTGCTGGGCTCTCCCTTGCGGGGTGTGGCGTTGCATTAGCCGGTGCATTTCTCACCAACCGTTCGCGCAAATAGAAATCAAACGGGGGCACGCCACGTTTCAAGCCTCAATTTATTTTTCGGCGCTCCATCTTTGGAATGCCAGGCGTGGTGTCATTAATAGCCCAACTGATAATCACTTCTGGAGAAATTCGAAACCTTTGTGATCCATTGAACTCTTCGATGATCGCACCGCCGATGATTTTGATCCCACGCGGCGACCATGGATTTATAGATGCAAGATCATCAACAACCACTGAAACTCTTGGGTTGGATTGAATATTTTTATATCGAACTGTGTGGGTGATGTCGAATCCACCGGTGAGGATGTCGTTGTCATCGATTTCAAAAACGACGGGAGCAACATCTGGGCGACCGTTCACTGACGCAGATGCAAACCGCATCAATGGTTGAGATGTGAGGTAGTTAAGTTCTGCAACTGTAAATGCGCTCATGAATTTGCTCCTGGTTTGCCCGGTGCCGAAAGTGGAAAGACATCAATGTCCCACCAAATAGCCATTGGCAATGACAACACCGTGGCAGTCGCCTCTTCAAGAGTCGCCCCAAACGTCTCAATGAACACAGTTCCACGCGAAAGCGTTGCTAAATGAATTGCACCGATCTTTCCCGCTGCTTGAAGCTCAGAAGCCTTCGCTTGCTCTTCAGCAATTACGGCATATACATCGCTCATTTCGGTTCCTTGCTTGAACTTGCAGACGACCATGTACTTTTCCATTTTGAATCCAATCTTGTAGGGGTTCCTACACGTAAGCACCTCAACCTAAGTTGAGGTCAAGCACTATCATCTGTTTTGTTCAAAAATTATGTCAAAAAATTTAAAATCGACTGACCAAATCCCAATTGGCCAAGTTGCAGAGCGAAGCGGAATCCCCATCTCTGCCATCCATTTCTATGAACGTGAAGGAATGATCTCTAGTACAAGAAGTTCTGGGAACCACCGCCAGTTCTCACGAGATGTACTTCGCCGACTCGCGTTCATCCGTGCATCTCAAAGAGTTGGCATACCCCTGATGAATATCAAAGAAGCACTAGACGAACTGCCGCTAAAGCGAACGCCAAAAGAATCTGACTGGGGAAAGGTGGGCAAACAGTGGCACAAAATTCTCTCCGCGCAAATCGAATACATGGAGCGCGTGCGCGATGATCTCCGCACATGTATTGGGTGTGGATGTCTTTCATTTCAACGATGTCAATTAGTGAATCAAGACGATGCCTTGGCTAGTGAAGGTGCGGGTCCTCGTCGTTTGTTACCAGGAACTCCGCGACCTGATCGCTCTTAGCGAAGATTAACGCTTGATGTTGACTACTACTTCTAGGCATACTCCGCCGCTGACGCACACTAAGTCTTTTGGTGCGATCACAAAAAGGTCGTTCCAAATTGAACAACGACACACCACGCTTAGTTTTTGAAACTCAAACTTACAATTAGAAGTTAGGTACTTCCGCACCTACATCCCAAAGATGATGCACCGGGTCATGCATGAGATATCTCGCTATTGAGTCAACTGTGAATACTGAACCATCACTACGGATGCCCCGACGAGACCACTGTTCTTCTTTCACTGTGTCAAAGCGAGCTGCAAGTGACATGCCTGCGTCACGAAGTTCACTGACGACGACTTTGGGGTTTTGTAAGTCGTACCTATCCTCAATAGCGGTTTTATCTTGATCCCAATTCTCGAATGCAGGATCTTCAGTTTCGAGCATTAATTTCAACCGCTCGTCGAACTTTCGAAATACGTCGCGGATATGGCAACCGTATTCAAGCGAGGACCACATATCGGGTCTCGTTCTGGTTTCGACTTTAGTACCAGCGAGGACTGCCGCCCAACGATCAACCAAATCTCGAATCGCTGTGGCAGAAAGTCTCGAGTTAAAGCTTGATGCGTCAAACTCGCAATCAATACATTTACGTTCAAGAACCCATGTCCAGTTCTTTTCGTCGGGGACAATGTTGTCGCTCATACGTAACAATCTAGATGAATCAGTTCCGGTACTTTCGGTGATTTCATATAACTAAGTGTTCTTCAGGGCGGGGCAAACCATATGTGACACATGGTGAAGAATTCACACACCAATAAACACATGCATTGCGGTACCGTGATCTGATGGCCAGATATGTAACAACAATTCCAAGTTCGCTGACCCCACAAGAGGCATTTGCATATATGGCAGACCTTCATAATTTTGCCAAGTGGGATAAAGGTGTCGTCAAGGTTGTACAAGTTAAAGGCTCTGGTGCAGGCCTTGGAACCATTTTTGACGTGACGGTAAAGGGCTTTAGAAAATCCACTTCAACATTGCGTTACACCACCACCGAATACGACGAGTTCTCAAACATTTTAGTGCGAGGCGTCAATACCTTCTTCACATCCGTCGATCGCGTGACGATTATCAAGACAGATACGGGGTGTGCAGTAATTTACGATGCAACACTGACCGCAAATTGGATCATTGCCGGAATGAATCTCATTCTTGGAAAAGTATTTAACAAAATTGGCGATACCGCTACAAGCGGCCTTCGCAAAGTACTCGCCTAACTACAGGCAACCGAGAACAACTGCTCGACATCGTAAAGATCGTTGTCTATTGCTCGCTGAGCGACTTGATTCCTTCGACTGTGGCTGTCATGTTCTTCGACCATTGGTGAAGACGCTTTGAGATAATCGTCTCTGCGTTTTCGGGATCCTTTGCAGCAGATGCACGTGGAGGACTCATTGCCGGCCCCATCGTTGCATGCATCTTCAACAGCACATCGCCGTCGCGACCAGAGAGTACAAAGCCCCACACTGCGACCGGCTCTTTCACAGAACCGACCGTCCATGCAAATGATTTATTTTCGGTGAAGTCGGTAACAATCGAAGTGGTTGACCATTTGAAGTCCCCAACAGCGTTGTCACCACGAAACGTGCCGCCAAGACCGGGCGTGTCGAGCCATTCGGCTCCCTTAAATTCCCGAGAGAACTGCGCAGGAACGTTGATGTCGCTAACAAACGACCACACCTTTGCCACATCAGCGGCAACGGCTATTTCTACTTCGATGTAATCGTTTGGTGCGCTCATGATCTGTGTCCTTCTTTCGGGAGGAAAGGATAGATGACTCCAACGGTGAACTTCTTACTGGTCTCAGGAAACCTCAAATCACAATGACTACCCATGAGAGACTTAGTAAATGTTGCATCTTGATCTCGTGACAATCGTCGTTGACGACTACGACCGCGCCATTGACTTCTATGTCAGCGTCCTCGGCTTCGTGCTCACTGAGGACAGCAAGCTGACAACTGACAAAAGATGGGTGGTCATAAGACCGAGTTTGGGCAGCACGGGTTTTCTCATCGCCAAAGCTGCCACTACCGAACAGGCAGCAGTGATAGGCAGTCAAACTGGTGGCCGAGTCTCACTTTTTCTTCATACCGACAACATCGACGAACAGTTACATCTCTGGTCCAAACGCGGAGTCCAATTTGAAGGAACACCTCGCGCGGAGCCGTACGGTCGCGTGGTCGTGTTTGTCGATATTTACGGCAATCGTTGGGACTTAATCGAGCCTTGACAAACGAGAGTGACAGCAGCCCACGCGAAATCAATAACGTCGTCGCACTGCAACAGATTTGGAACAATAAAAGTACGCAATTGTGTGTTGTGAGCAAACGGAGGCATGCCGTGTTTGGCTTAGGCAACCTAAGGCAAAATTTCTAGCTTGTAGGGCGACTGCTCTATTAATGTTTTATCATGCCAACTCTTAGCCACACGCTTTGGTTCAATAATCAGGCCGAAGAAGCTGTAAATCTATACACAAACCTTTTCAAAGATTCAAAGATTCTTGGTAAAAGTCACGGACCTGATGGCGGAGTGTTCACGATTGAATTTGAAATTTTAGGTTCCAAGTACACGGCCCTAAATGGTGGTGACATGTTCTCTTTCACTGAGGCTTTCTCAGTAGTTGTTAGGTGCAACGACCAATCAGAAGTTGATAAGTACTGGTATGCGCTTACTGCTGATGGTGGGACACCAGGGAGATGTGGTTGGCTCAAGGATAAATTTGGTCTTTCTTGGCAGATAATCCCAAAACAACTTGGTGAATGTCTGGGTAATTCTGATCCGATTAAGTCGGCATCAGCGATGAATGCAATGATGGGTATGTCGAAGTTAATTGTTAGCGAATTAGAAGCTGCTGTTAAGTAAGTTCAGCTTCTGGGGCGACTCTTCTTTGTTTCTAGAGCATTAATTCAGCAACTATTTCCTCGTCGATTTTTTCTCCAGTTTCAATGAACCCAAATTTTTTGTAGAAATCTCCAGCATTGCCGTCCCCAAGGTGCCATGCTGTCAAAACTCGTTGCATACCGAGTTGGCGGTAACGATCGATAACTGAAGTAATTGCAAATGTGCCAACCCCAAAGCCCTGATGAGATTTATCGACTAGTAGTCGCCAAAGCCATGGATCTTTCTGCTGTTCAGTCTGATCTGCGCACATAACAAAGCCGGCAGGTTGAGAGTTTCGGAGCACGCCTCGTATCCATACAAGTGGAGGTCCATTTGAATCTTCAGGGGGAAATAGGGCATCCGAATAACTCTGTGCAACCGAGGCAACTAAATTCCTCTGGCTCTCATGTACATCAAGTAGTAAGAAATCCCGAGCTCGATGGGTGAGTTCGATCAACTCTAATTTATTATCGGCGGATAGCACTTAGCAAGGATGCCGAAATCTGTTTATTCGTCTTTGGAAAAAACTGCTACAGCATGCGCCTAATGCCAGCAATCATTGCTGTTTACGAAGACCAAGTCGGCCTTCGTGATGGTTCCTAGGCGCGCTTCAGGTCGGTGACCACTCCACCGCTGACGCGCACGAGTTCGTTCGGAGCA
>JBAXAW010000062.1:0-12157 GCA_037142305.1 Actinomycetota bacterium | reverse complement strand
CAGCGCGTTGGGCAACAACAGTTTCAAGTAAATCTCGGGGAACAGTAAATCGAAAACCAAACTCTTGAGTATCAAATTTTTCAACCGTGCCATTTGCAAAGTTTATTAAAATATCAAGCTCATCAGTTTTAATTAGACAATTAGCACCGATGCCATTTCGCAATGCTGGTGCTAAAGCCATCAGCGGTTCAAACCAAACACGCAGTGTTGAAATTAAATTGGTTGGTGAAGTGGCCCAATGCTGTTTCTCTGCAACAAGCCAAGTTGCCCAGTCGGCTTGGTAGTTGCGCAAGTACTGTTTTTTATTTTCAAAGATATTTTCGATGTCAATATTCTTAGGATGAGCCACAGTGATTGACTCTGGTGAAATATCGATAACCGTGCCAGGAATCGCCAGAATGTCGTTAGTGCGATTGAGTTGCTTGAGTCTTTTAAGAAACTCACGCTGATCTGGAAATATAGAAATTTCATCGCCGGTTATGACATTTAAATGAAATAAAGACTCGTCAAGAAAACATGGCGGCCCGGCTGACGGCACTACAGCTCTGGCATTTAGGGTTTCTACATATTTAATGGCGCGAGCAAATTGACTTTCAACTTTTGCCTTAGCGAGTTTTTGCTTAGTTTCAATGTTGTCTTCGTAGACCATCGGATACCAAATTGCTCCGCTGTATTGCAACCAATGTAAATCAACGGGGCCGTGTTCAATGAGTGCGTTTAAATTTCCCGTGCGACAATCGTTTTGATTTACCAGTCTTGTTTCACCATCACTTACAACGAGTGCCGAGTCACCACCTGGCCCATCGGTAATTGAGGTTTCGACATGAATTGCAATTTTCGTGCATGAATCTATTGCGATCTCTTGACCATTTTTGGTTTTCAAGAAATTTTTAAACCCAAGTAATGATAAACGCCGTTCAAGTTCGTGACTTGGGAAATCAGGCAACAGCACCACAACTTCGCGACTGACATGTTTTGCGAGAAACGCTTCGTCTAAATGATCACCATGAATGTGCGATATATATAGGTGTGTCGGTGATTCTATTTCTGCGAGCAAATCTGTTGACAACTGGTCATTTCGTGGAAAGACGAACCAAGACCCAAAAAAAGCAGGCACAAACCATGGGTCGCAGAGAATTTTTGACTCACCCGAATTGACCAGAATCCCGGCGTGCCCAAGCGAGACAGCTCGCATATTTATTTAAGCAACTGGAGGATCAGTAAATTGCTGACCTGATTTAGCAACATGTTCTGTCCATTCTTTGCCGTTCCAATAACGCAATTCGAACCGATTGGAAGGATCGGCATACCATGCCGCAGGAACTTCGCTATTCGTGTTACTTGAACTCAATGTATTTGCATTCGTGTTATGCGAAGCAGTCGCGCTGTTGGTGCTATTAATGGATTTTCGCAGGAATGCACAATATCGCCCATCAGTCGTCGGCACGATTGAAACTACTTCCCAGCCTTCGGCTGATTTTTTTGTGAGCTCTGTTGCCAGTGCTTCGGGGCTGGAGTTGTATGGGTTAAACGCGGCGTACTCAAACATAAAAACAGGCTAGTGCTGATCACGGCTAACTCAATAAACAGAGGATCAAATAATTGTCTCGTTAAATGATCATGATCCGCAATTCTGTGCAACGTAGCCTTAGGGCTGTGACGAAAAATCAGACAAAGCGCATTGGATACTTTGGTCCGGCAGGCACCTTCACTGAGCAAGCGCTGCTGACACAAAGTGATCTTGCTACTTGTGAACTTGTTGCATTTCGCACCGTGCCAGATGTCTTAGATGCAGTTGAGTTGGGTGAAGTTGAGCAAGGTTTTGTACCGATTGAAAATTCAATTGAAGGCACAGTTAACTTCACCCAAGACGCACTTGTGTTCGATCACAATTTATTAATTCAGCGTGAGGTGGTGTTAGATATTGAGCATTGCTTAGTTGCCCGCAAAGGGGTATCCATCACCGAGATTATTGGCATAATGTCGATTCCGGTTGCGACTGCTCAATGTCATAGTTATTTACGAAAGAAGTTTCCAAAACTTGATGTTCGAGCAGCAAACTCAACTGCAGAGGCTGCACAATTAGTTGCCGCAAATACCGAAGAGAAACTTGCAGCCGTTGCGCCAAGAAACGCAGCAAATGTTTATGGTCTTGAAGTTATCGCTACTGATATTGCTGATCACCAAGGAAACCAAACTCGTTTCGTGCTGGTCGGTAAAAATACTGTGCCACAAGCAACTGGTCATGACAAAACCGCGATCGTCGTATTTCAACGTGCTGACGAACCAGGAAGTTTGATTTCAATTTTGCAAGAGTTTGCCGCGCGACGAATTAATTTATCCGTGCTACTTTCACGACCCACAAAACGCGGCGGGCTTGGCGACTATTGCTTCATCATGTATGCAGACGGCCATATTCAAGATGAATTAATGGCAGATGCTCTACGTGATCTTCACGCCAAACAAGGTGATGTTAAATTTCTTGGTTCGTACCCGGCTAGTGGTGAACATGCGCACACTGCACGCGAGCACGCCGACAGCCGCTGGCGTGAAGCAGATGATTGGATGCAAGAACTGAGAAGTCGCATCGTCAGATAGCGTCTACGAGCGGAACGGTGGCAGAGTGGACAAACGCATCCGCCTTGAAAGCGGACGGCTGTAAAAGGCCCGGGGGTTCGAATCCCTCCCGTTCCGCCAACAAATACAAGTTAATTTGACCGTACACTGAGGACTCGCTTGTTAACTAATCTTGGAGAGGTGCCAGAGCGGCCGAATGGGGCGCCCTGCTAAGGCGTTGTCCGGGTAAACCGGACCGTGGGTTCAAATCCCACCCTCTCCGCCAATTGGTTTTGTTCTGCACGTTGTGTTCAGCGTTATCTGTAAATATTTTTTTGCCGACTTCAGTACAGGCTGATGCATGCAGTTCTTTTCATACAGCCAAAGCCAATGATTCGTGGACTCGCATTGCTGCACGCTTTGATGTTTCGTTGAAAAAAGTTTTGACTTTGAATGGAGCAAGAACTTCGACGAAAATCATGATTGGCGACCAGATTTGTATTTCTGATGCGCCGACGACCACTACTACAACTACCACCACAACAACTAGCCAACCACCGATTGTCGTGCCAAAAACGACGACAAAACGAAATGAAGTAATCGCAATCATTCGCGAGATCTGGCCAGACGAGTATGAAGAAAATGCGTTATTTGTTGCTCAACGCGAAAGCAATTTGATCCCAACTGTCATTGGCGGCACAAATAATTGTTGCATTGGGTTATTCCAAATGTTTTATTCGGTGCATAAAGCATGGCTTGTCGATATTGGGATCACAGAGCCGTCACAGCTTTTCGATGCGCGGTTAAACACGCTTGCGGCTTTCACGCTGTTTAAACGAAACGGTAAATCATGGAAACCATGGTGGACAAGTTCTTGGAGGCCATAAGGCAGTAGGATTCGGGTTGAAAATTGCGCTCGTAGCTTAATGGATAGAGCATCTGATTACGGATCAGAAGGTTGGCGGTTCAAGTCCGTCCGAGCGCGCCAAACAAAATTTATTTATTTAAAACTTGCCAACAGTTCGTCTCAGAATATCCCCATGGACTTACGAGCAACTCAACTTCGGACTCTGGGTGATCAACACAGAATTTGGTGGCTCGATCTACTTCAGATGTCCAAGTCGGCCCCGAAGTTAAAAACCAGCCAGCCGCAAACCAATGAACAACAGGAACTAATGCGAAGACAAAAGCAATTGCAATCGTAAACTTTCGGATCTTGTTGAAAATACTCACAAAATCATCTAGAAACAAAATGCCACTGATCCATGCAAGAGTCATAGGCGCAACAAAATAGCGATCGGCGATACCACCCAAGATGAAGCATGAAACAGCTAGGGCAATCGTAGAGACGCCAAGAAAATATCGAATCTGACTAAATTTTGTATGTCGAAGAGGTTTAACCGTATTTAGAACAAAAATGAGCAATGCAAAAAGTGTCGGAAAGAATATTCCTGAATACCAAAATAAACCCATACCGGGCCAAAGCGACTTAACACTTGATCCGCTCCGACCTTTAATTGCGGTGCTTAGACCAACTTTTAAAACTTGAATAATAAAAGTTCCATAAACTACCATCAGCAGGCTTAAAACTTTGCGACGTAAGTTGCGGTCTGGCGACTTCGCTAGCCAGAGCAGCGGCATAGTGGTTACGAAAAGAATCGGTTGACTTAGGCCAGCTACCAATGCGACTATTGCAATTAATTTTGGGTACTTAGAAATTGCACGACTCGAACAAAAAGCAATTGCAACTGCTGCAGTCAGTGGAAATTTAATCATTCCAATATTTCCAAGAGAGCTTTCATTGGCGTGTGGAGCAACGATCAATGCGAGTCCTGCAAGTGACGAAACGACTTGGTTTTTCGATTCTTGAAAAATCATCGCATAGATGAATAATCCAAGAGCGACCCAAATTAAGTTGACAACAGTTGATGAAACTATGGCGTGATATCTGATCGGAAAGATCGCAACAATTTCTGCTGCGGCGCGACCGGAAATCTCAAAGTATTCGGGGAATGGTTTAAACAACACCCCTAGATTTTCTTTTACAGCGTCCGGAACATAGGTGTAACCAGTGTCGGCGCCAATCCGATTGATCGCCTTCCAATCTCGCGCAAATATTAGGAGGGTATAAATAAAACCTGTCGCAACAAACCACCAATTTCGAGCAACCATTTGCTTAGTTACCATCAGACCAAATCTTACTTTGATGGTCAACTTGTTAATTGGTAAACGATGATGCCGACAAACTCTTTGATTCGGTATGTGTTGTCATCAAGACTGGCAGTGAACGGAACGAAACTAATTAGTGAAAAGCTAAAATCTTGATCTTCTGTGCCAAATGAATAGACATTTGAAAAGTAACGATGAAACTCGCGAAGCGCTCGGCGAAGGTGAAAGTTTGATGTAACCATCGCAATCGGTGTGTTTGATTTGATGCCAGGCAAAGTTTTGGCTTGAATCGCGTGGCCTTGAGTGTTGAAGGAAGTTGATTCGATAATTATTCGACTTTTATTTAATCCAAGAGAGACAGCACGCTCAGCTGCCAACTCACCGTGTCTAGTTGGTGGGCGTTCACCCTCTGTCCCAGGTTCTTGACCGGAAAATACGACCATCGAGAGTGGGTATTTTCGCCATAAGACCGAAGCGGCGTTTACTCGGCGAATGCTTTCAGTGCCCAAGAAGTCTTCAGGCGGTGTTGCGCCAACTTCATAACCGCCGCCCAAGACAAAAATAAATTCAGGTGACCAGTTTGATTTGACTGTTTGCTCAGTGTTCAAGAGCGAATCAAAAATTGAAGTCGCAAAGCTCGTTGAGAGAAAAACTAGCGTTGTGATGCTGACGCGCGTAAGAAGTTTGACGACGCGATTGATTTTTGGATTATTAAATTTTGTGAAAATCGCAACCACTAAAACGACTATTAGTAGCCAAAGCGGGTCAATCAGAGCTCGCATCGTTTGGGTTAGAAGTAACTCTTGTTTGATGACAACCGAAACTTGAGTGTGTGGATCAATATTTTTATTCCGTATTTGATTCCGTTAACTCGCGAGATCTCATCGCCATAAAAAGTAGGAATTTCAATTTCAACAATTCGCTGTCGCGCACCGATCATTTGCAAAATAATTTGTGAATCAAAGTCAAAATAATCTGAGTTTTTCAAGAAGTTAACTTTGCGCAAAGCAGCAACGCTGTAGGCGCGGTATCCGCTGTGCCATTCTGTTAGTGAAACATTCGCCAAACGATTTTGTAATGTCGTCAAAATTTTGTTTCCGACAAACTTGTAAAGCGGCATCCCACCTTGGCGCGCACCACCTTGGGTGATCATCCGAGAACCAAAGACGACATCGGCGCGACCAGAGACAATTGGTGCAACCATTTGTGGAAGATATTCTGGCGCGTATTGACCATCGCCGTGCAGCAATACGACCAGGTCAAGGTTTTTCTCGAGCGCCCATTGGTAACCAGTTTTTTGGTTACCGCCGTAACCAAGATTGATTTCGTGATGCACGATTGTTAACGGAAGTTGCGACTTGCTTTGATATTCCAAACCGACATTGTGCGTGTCATCGGTACTTGCATCGTCACAAACCAAAATTGAGTCAACTTGCTTTGCGAAATCGATCGGTATGCGATCTAGCACTCGAGACAAAGTCGCTTGTGCGTTATAGGCGACTATTAAAACACCTATTTTCATATAGCTTTGACTTTACTATGGCCAATAAAAATTAATGTCGTCGCGACATGTGCCTAAATCAAAAATCGTTCCCCAACTATCGTTAAAGATTGATGTTGCGCCCTGTGGCATTGACTCGGTATTTGGTGTTCCGTCGTTATATAAAGTGTTGTACCAAACAAAATAACGATGACCACAACGTCTCTTTTGAGCGGCATCAAGTTGGTATTGATTAAATACTGGTGGTCGTTTAGAAACCGAGAAGAGTTGTTGTGGTTGGTTGCTCATCAGCAAACTTCTTGGCGCAAGTGATTTAACGAATTTATGGATTGGTAAATCCTGAAAACCTCTACCCGACCAGTGGCGTCCGTCTGCACCAAACGTGAGAGCGTCTTTGGTTGTTGAAGTTAGATGAAAACCTAGAAGTAAAACAAAACACACACCTATAATTTTTTTAATATTTTTTTGCTTTGAAATTGTCTTCTCAATCGCAATTGCGATAAGAACAATGATCGGCACATAGATCGGGATCATCATTCGGTTGTCGAGTGGACCCAACTCCCAGTGAACAAATCGATATGCAGAAAAACAAATATATGAAATCACAACGGCAGCACACACGAGTAAGACATCAGAGTTATTCTCATTTTGCCGAGCCACTTTGAGTTTTTTGACACCGATGATCAGAGTGAGTGTCACGATAATTATCACAACTAATGCTCCGGCAAACTTGGCGGTTGCTGGATAATCAAGCCACGACATGTAGATGCCACCCTCAAATGGTTTTGCAAGTACCCAAGTGCCCATAGTTCCAACAAGTGTTTTTAGCGGATCAATAAGAGATCCTCCGCCGGGTGCGCGAGCACCTGTGAGAGTTCCATCAATTCGCTTGTTGCGCGCAAGCCATAGCCAACATGGAAGAAACGAAATAGCGAAACCCGCCGAATTTATAACTGCCGATCTAATTAATCCAAGTTGTTTACGGTTTATAAATAGTGACGAAATAGTCAGTGCAACTGCAAAGACCGGACCGACATAGCGAATAAAAAACAATGCAGCCATGAGCAGAGGCATTAAGACTGCTTTCGTATACGACATTTTTTGCAGAGAGATAAACATTGCGATTAGCAGCACTGCGAGAAATGGTGGTTCTGACCAGGCCATTGAGTATTGCCATAACAATGCCGGACTGAATGCGACAAACGCTGTAGCGACAATTAATACCACGCGATTATTTAGCGCGCGCTGCAATAGCGCGAAAGTGAAGATTACGACAATGAAAGCACAAGTTGCGTTCAACAGCAATAAAAAAAGATTTGCGCTAAGCCCAACCGAAAGACCAGCTGCAATCAAAACTGAAAGCCCCGGTGGACGAACGGTCATCGGCAATCCAGTTACATCGAGTAACCCACGACCATTTGCCATATTTATTCCGACCGCGACATAATCAGTTGAGTCCCAACTCCAACCGACACCAGATCTATTTGATATAAGAGCCAGAACAGCACTGCAACTAGATAGCCCGACTGCCCAAATATTTGTTCTGACTTTATTGTAAAAACTGACTATCAGAGAAGCAAACACGATTGAACTCTAGGCGGTCGAGCCTATTTAGAACATAGAATTACCCCATGGTTCAGAAATGAAATTTGCTCAGGATGTAGTTGTAGTTGGTGGTTGCGGTCATGTTGGGCTTCCACTTGCGATTATCTTGGCGTCAAAGTCGTTAAAGGTTGTTGCATTTGACACGAATTCTCAAGTTGTTGAGAAAGTTAACAGTGGTGAAATGCCATTTGATGAACCAGGTGCGCCTGAAGTTCTGAAACAAGTTTTAGCTGCGAAATCGTTTTTTGCATCAAGCGATAAGCAAAGCGTTGCTAACGCCGAACATGTCGTTGTCGTAATCGGAACACCCGTTGATGAGCACTTGAATCCAGATCCTGAGGCAGTGCCAAATGCGGTGACTTGGTTGCTTGATGTGCTGCAAGACGGTCAGCATCTTGTGTTGCGTAGCACGGTTTACCCGGGAGTGACAAAACTTGTCGAAAAAGTCATCGCCAAAAGTGGCAAGAAAATTGATGTCAGTTTTTGTCCTGAGCGCATCGCCGAAGGCAAGGCAGTTGAAGAATTGATTGCATTGCCGCAAATAATTTCGGCAAGAACGCCAGTGGCAGTGGAACGCGCTAAGAAACTTTTTAGTTGTCTCACTCAAAACATGATTGTCGTAAGCCCCGAAGAAGCAGAACTCGCAAAATTGTTTACAAATACTTGGCGTTACATTAAATTTGCGGCTGCTAATCAGTTGTACACAATCGCCAATGACTTTGGCGTTGACTTTGAGCGAGTCCGTCATGCAATCACCCATGATTACCCGCGCGCAGCAGATATGCCAGGCGCAGGTTTCGCTGCTGGTCCGTGTCTATTTAAAGACACGATGCAACTTGCAGCGTTTAACAACAATAATTTTACACTCGGCCACTCAAGCATGATGATCAATGAAGGTCTGCCGCTATATCTTGTTTCACGAATTGAAAAAAACTATGACTTGGCAAAAATGACCGTCGGAATATTAGGCATGGCGTTCAAGGGTGAGAGCGATGACATTCGTTCAAGTTTGTCGTATAAATTGAAGCGAATTTTGCGGTTTAAAGCAGAATCAGTTTTGTGCGCCGATTCATTGGTGCACGACGACGCGTCACTAGTTTCGGAAGATGAGTTGCTCAAACAAGTCGATTTAGTTGTGATTGGTGCGCCTCATCGTCGGTACGCATCTTTAAAGATTTCTCAACCAGTGATTGACATCTGGAATATACGCAAGCAAGGCGTTTTGATCTGAAGCCACGAGTATCTATTGTTATTCCTGTCTATAACGAGGGCGAGAATGTTGAGCCTGTGTTACGTCGCTTATTTGAAGCCGTTGATATTGAAGCTGAAGTATTGGTCGTTTACGACGAAGCACATGACACGACGATTCCAACACTGACAAAATTGCAACTTGAGTTTCAAAACTTACGCTCAGTGCAAAACACTTATGGTCGTGGTCCGGCCAAGGCAATTAAATTTGGCATTGACCAGGCAACTGCCCAAGTAGTTGTTGTGACGATGGCCGACGGATGCGATGACGCTTCACAAATTGCAGTGTTAACTCGGTTGGTCGAACGGGGCGTCGTCGTTGCCTGTGCGAGCCGATATGCAAAAACCGGTCAGCAAGTTGGTGGCCCGCTGATTAAAGGACTGATGTCAAAAATTGCTGGATTAAGTCTCTACTACGGTGCGAGAGTTGGCACTCGGGATGCAACGAATTCGTTTAAGGCCTACTCAACAAAATTCGTTCGTGAGGTCGGAATTGAAAGTGATAAAGGTTTTGAGATCGGCATTGAACTTGTTGCTAAGGCGCGGCGATTTCGCCAGCCAGTTGCTGAGATTCCCACAATTTGGCTAGATCGATCTTTTGGTGTGTCAAATTTCAAGATCGCAACTTGGCTACCGCGTTATTTGAAATGGTACTGTTATGCGTTCGGTACAAAGAAAGTGTTGTCTAAATAAAATGTCAAAAGTTCTGCTTACTGGTGCGTCTGGATTTATTGGTGGTTATGTAGTTGAAGAGTTGCTAAGTCGTGGCCACAACGTGGTCGGTTTAGATAACTACTCGAAATACGGGCGAGTCAAAAGAAGTTACGACAGTCACCCAAACTATAAATTGGTTGAAGGCGATGCCTGCGATGTAGATCTAATGACGAATTTGTTGATGGATTGCGACCATTTGATCGCAGGCGCGGCATTAATCGGTGGCATCAGTTATTTTCATGCTTATGCCTACGATCTTTTGGCAACTAATGAGCGAATCATGGCATCAACTTGCGATGCTGCGATTAAAGCACATCGTCAGGGGAAACTGCAGAAAGTTACTTATTTAAGTTCGTCAATGGTGTTTGAGAGTTCGCAACATTGGCCAAGCGCTGAGGGCGACCAACGCAAGATTCCGCCACCACTTTCGTCGTATGGTTTTCAGAAACTTGCCGTTGAGTATTTTGCGCAGGCGGCTTTTGATCAATACAAACTGCCGTTTACGATCATTCGTCCGTTTAATTGTGTTGGTGTGGGCGAGGGTCGAGCACTCGGTGAAGTCGAAGTGCTTTCGGGCAATGTTTCGCTGGCAATGAGCCATGTTGTGCCCGATCTCGTACAGAAAATTCTCAAAGGCCAAGATCCGTTGCATATTCTTGGGAGTGGTGAACAGATTCGTCACTACACGTATGGTGGTGATTTGGCCAAAGGCATTGTCACATGCATGGAAAGCCCGAAAGCGCTGAATGAAGATTTCAATATCTCAACTGCAGAATCAACCTCGGTATTACAACTTGCTGAAGTTATTTGGAACAAGATTCACAAATCATCAAAGCCGTTTAAGTATGTAAGTGACGAAGCATACGAGTATGACGTTCAGCGCCGCGTGCCATCAGTAGAAAAAACAAAAACTGTTTTAAACTTTGAGTGCACAACTTCTTTAGACACAATGCTTGATGAAGTTATTCCGTGGATTCAGATGGCAATCAACGAGGGCAAAATTTAATCGAGATCAGGTGCAATACAGACGCGCTTGTTTGGTGTCAGCGAAGTAACGATCCACATATCTTGGTTAATTGATGACGAAATAGTAACTGTTACCTGAGATCCGCTGGGAATAAAAGTTTTTAACACTGAACTTGGTGTATCGCTGAAGTTTCTAAAGCCAATCTCAATGTCTCCGTCGGGTGAAGCAATTGCAGTGCTCGTACCCGCAAGAGTTAGAAAGTCAGACGCACTAACACCTGTTTTGCAAAAAGACACTGACTCTTTGGGTTGAGTGATGGCCAGAACATCAGTTTCAAGTAGAACTCGGTCAATTTCAGTACGAGTCGTCGCAGAGGATGTTCGAAGTTCGGCCATGTCAAGTGCAGGGGAGGACTTAAGTTCGCGCAGCGCTGCAAAATATTTGTTGGTAATGATATCCGGGGCGCGAATTGGGTCGGGTTGATAATCACGCTCAACAAAATGACGACGTGATTCAAGAACACTTAATTCAGCACGGACGTCAGATGACCAGTCTCTTAGCCAACTTGCGTGAGATTCAAAGTGTGCCCACCCTGCAGTAATTGACCAAATTGAAATAATAACTACTGCAACATTTAGTTGTGGTCGTGGCAGACTTTTTGAAAGTTCGACGCAAATCAAAAAAATTATCGGTATTGAAATGTATAAATATCTGCTTGATTGCGGAGCCCAATTTTGTGCTCGGGATAGTGCAGTGAAAGACCAATTAACGAACAACATAGTCAGCAAGCCAACTATTCTCGGAGTGACAATTTTTTTAAAGTAGGTAAAATAAATAATTGTTAAAACAAAAATTATTTCGAAAATAAATCCCCAACCAATTGAGAGCCCAAAGATTTCACTTAAAGAAGAAGCAAAAGATTCGTTGACGTAGCGCAAAGCGACACTGAAATTGTCGGATCTAATATCACTTATTCCGTATTGCGAATACCAAAGTAGCCAAAGGGCGGTTGGCGCAACCACGACCCACCACGACTTACGGACTCGTTGCGAAGTCAGGATTTCGATTGCTACTGCGGCTACTGCGGCGACACCTAGGCCAGCGCTACTGAGTGAAAGCATCAAAGCGAGCATTGCCAAAAGTTGATTTTTATTTATGGTGCTTTCAAGAAAATAAACTGCCAACAAATAGCCAGCAAGGCTAAACATGCTGCCGATCTGAAACGGCCAAAGGATGTTCTCGGCGCCGGCTCCCAAAAATAATATTGCAGTTCCGAGGGCGATTGCAGAAGTTTCACCAAGACGAGTTTTTACGAGAAATACAAACATTGAGGCAACTAAAATATGTGAGAGATAGCCAATCATTTGGTAGACGCCATAGTGACTTAACCCGACAAT
>JBAXAW010000061.1:0-12353 GCA_037142305.1 Actinomycetota bacterium | reverse complement strand
GAGGCGACGCCGGGAATCGAACCCGGTTGTTGTGGCTATTCGCCGAGAGTATTTAAACGGTCAGCAACATCAGCGAACTTTGGCTCGCTGCTTTGAATCTTGACGAACAGGCGACGTGCACTCGCAACATCTCCGGCGCGATCATAAAGATCCGCCAAAACATACCATTCACGAAGGTGGTGTTCTTGTACCTTATGTGGGTCGCTGGTGCCATGGGTCATCATTCGAACAGCAGCCTGCAACTCGCCTTGATCAGCCAAAGCACCTGCCGCAACAATTCGTCCTTCAGCAAGCAACCCAGGCTGTGGCGACATCAGTTTCATTGACTCCCAAAGTTCTGTAACTTTTTCGTAGCGACGCAATGCGCGATAACAGTCGGCCAACACTGGATGATTAACAACTTCAGCAGGCTTCAGGCCTCGTGCGATTTCGAGTTGATCAGCAGCATCTTGCCAACGACCAAGGCGGTACATCGAAAGACCTGCAACTTCGTGAACAACTGCGATACCGATAACTTGCGAAAGCAATGGCATGATCAATTTGCGCGCTTCAGAATATCGATGCGCTTCGAATGCATGTAATGAACGTGCTAGTCGCTCAATCGCTCGATCGGCAGTTGCGCCAAGTTGCTCTTTAATTTTATTTGCATCGCCTGCCTCAACATTTTTGATGCTGATGGTCATTGCGCGATCGTCGTCGTCTTCGAAACGCGATGAACGCTTTGAACTTGTACGTGGACCAGAAGATGACCTTCGTGTCGAACCTTCGTCTTGCCAACTCTCGCGAGTGTGCTTAGCCGGTGGATACGGATCTGTACCGTAGCGACGACCGCCGGTACGACGAGCTACATCATCAGATTTTTGTTGCGCGGTAGTACGAGTATCTGGGCCATCTTCGCGACGGGCGCGAACTGGACGATCTGAGCTGTCACGGCGCGGACGACGATCTGTGCTGTCACGACGCGGCGCACGGTCGCGATCAAACGATCGAGCTGGACGATCAGATCGATCACTAGAACTACGACGCGGGCGATCAGGACGGTCAGAGCTGTCACGACGCGGCGCACGATCACGGTCAAAACTTCTTGCCGGGCGATCAGAGCTGTCACGACGCGGTGGACGATCGCGGTCAAACGAACGAGCCGGACGGTCAGAGCTATCCCGACGCGGACGATCTGGACGATCACCACTACGACTAGGGCTATCACGACGTGGCGGACGATCACGGTCAAACGAACGGGCTGGACGATCAGATCGGTCACTAGAACTACGACGCGGACGATCTGGACGGTCAGAACTGTCACGACGCGGCGGACGATCTCGATCAAAACTTCTTGCCGGGCGATCAGAACTGTCTCGGCGCGGGCGATCTGACCGGTCTGGCCGATCACTTCGACCAGCACCTGCTGGGCGTGCGGGGCGACTACCTTTTACGAAAGGGCGTGCAGGACGACCGGTGCGCTCGCCGCTTGATCGTCGAGGCTCACGACTTGATGAAGATTCAGAATCGTCGCGTGGCATGGCATAGTGACACTATCGTCAAAATCACTCAACTAGACGTTTAACGCGCAGACACTAGTTAGTGAACAGCATCACTCCATCATCAACTGGAGACTTGCGAAACATCTTCTTATCTAGTTCATAGTTCTGAGGGTTAATCCACGGTTCGTGATCACCTTGCCGAGGCATTTTGTGCATCATTCGCTTCATATAACCAGACGTAAAATCTTCAAGCCAATTACGTGCAGGCATAGCTAGATCTTCTTCTCGAAGCGTTGGCGTGCACGCTTTCGTTTTCGTCTTGCGCATGTGATTAAGTAAGCGACAAACATACTCGCACGTGAGGTCTGCGCGAAGCGTCCATGAAGCGTTGATGTAACCCCATGACGATGCCAAATTTGGTATGCCCGAAAATGCAAAACCTTTGTATGTCCAAGTCTTCGCGAAATCGACCGGCTGCGAGTCAACGACAAACTCCATCTCGCCTAGCGTGCAAAGATTGAGACCAGTCGCAGTAACCACTATGTCTGCTTCAAGATGCTCACCCGAATCAAGTTGAATGCCAGTTTCAGTGAAAGATTTAATCGTGTCGGTAACGATTTTCGCCTTGTCAGAGCGAAGCGCGACGAATAGATCGCTATCTGGAACCAAACACATTCTTTGATCCCACGGTTTGTAAGTCGGAGTAAAATGTTTATCGACGTCAAAGCCCGCACCAAGTTCGGTTCGCACTGCATCAATCAAAACACTCTTCACGCCTTCTGGCGCTTCGCGACAAAGTTTGTAAAGCTCTTGTTGTCTAGTTGTATTTTCGACACGCGTAAGTGCATAGGCGATTTTCTTTGGCCAAATTCGGCGCATTCTTTTCGCAAATGGATCAACCGACGGCCGCGAAATCACATAAGTCGGCGAGCGCTGTAGCAATGTAATATGCGCAACATCATTTGCCATCGCTGGTACCAACGTCATGGCAGTAGCACCCGAGCCAATCACGACGACGCGCTTATTCTTGTAATCCAAATCTTTTGGCCATTGTTGTGGGTGCACAACTTTGCCCTTGAACTGATCAATGCCTGCGAACTCTGGGGTAAAGCCCTGTTTGTAGCTGTAATAACCCGAACACATAAACAGATAGCCGCAAGTGAAAAATTTTACTTCGTCAGAAACCTTGTCGGTGACCGTGAGCGACCATTGTGATTCTTCGCTCGACCATTGCGCCTTTGATACTTGCTGGTTGTAACGAATCTTTTTATCAATCGAGTTTTCAGTAATCGTTTCTTTCAAATAATCAAGAATTCGAGGGCCATCAGCAATTGACTTATCAGCAGTCCACGGTTTGAAGCGGTAACCAAGTGTGTGCATATCGCTATCAGAACGAATACCCGGATAGCGAAAAAGATCCCATGTACCACCGAAGTCTGCACGCCCTTCAAGAATCTGATAGGTCGATTTCGGACTCATAGTTTGCAGGTGGTACGCAGCACCGATACCCGAAATACCAGCTCCCACGACGATCACGTCAAAATGATTGCCAATATCCACTGCCGTAGATTATAGAAATTATGGCTCCCACGCCAACACGGACAGTTGTTAGGTAATTAACTAAGGTTTGGTTGTGAGCGAGATTTCGTTTAATCCCTTTGACCCAGAATTTAGAAAAGATCCGCACCCGTTTTACGATCGTCTTCGAGCCGAGCAACCCATCCATAAAACGCCACTTGGTTTTGTCGTTTTAACTCGATACGACGATGTTGTCAATACATTGCGCAATAACGATTTCAGTCGCGACATTGAATTGAACGCCAATTTGCCAGAGACTCCGACACGAAAATATAAGCGAGAAAATACAAGAAGTAAATCAATCTTAAATCTTGACCCACCTGACCACACACGCTTGAGGCGACTTGTTTCAAAATCATTTACGCCTAGCGCGATCGAAAGACTTCGACCAAGAATTCAAGAACTCGTCGATGCATCACTAGCCAAAGCCAAACAAACAGGGAAGATCGAATTAGTCGAAGAACTCGCCTTTCCTGTGCCGTTTCAAGTCATTTCTGATTTGCTGGCAATGCCGACTGACCGTGGCGATGAGTTGCGCGAGTGGTCGCAAATTATTACCGCGACACTCGAGCCAACGACCGGCGTTGAAGATCTTGAGCGCGCCGAAATTGCGATCGGCAAGATGCGACCATATCTGAATGAGATCATTGAAGATCGGCGTCGTAAACCGGGTGATGACATGTTGTCGTCATTGATCGCCGTTGAAGAGCAGGGCGAAAAACTCAATAACGACGAATTAATGTCTTTTGTCATTTTGCTCTATATTGCCGGTCACGAAACGACTGTCAACTTGATTGGTAACTCGGTTCATGCGCTACTCACCCACCCGCTACAACTCGACACAATGCGCAAAGAATCTTGCACGTCAAATATGGTCGACGAATTGTTGCGCTTCAATGGACCGGTTCAGCACACGATTCGCACACCACTAGTTGATGTGCGTCTGAATGTTGGGGGCCAAGAACTCACACTCGAAAAAGGCGTACTCGTGCTGGCAAGTTTGGCTGCAGCCAATCACGATGCGAACGTATTCGCCGACCCGCACACACTTGATTTCTCGCGGACAAACTCAAATCGCCACGTCGCCTTCTCAGGTGGAGTTCACTATTGCCTGGGGGCATCTCTTGCCAAACTTGAAACCGAAGTAGCAGTTGGCACTTTGGTGCGTGAGTTTAAAAATATCAAGATTGAAGGCGAACCCGAGTGGCGCGACCGCCTAACAATTCGTGGTGCAGTAAAACTGAACTTATTAGTTAGTTAGCAAACTAATTAATTAGCTAGTTAGCCCGCAATATCAACGAGGTGATAACTGGTTTTGCCCTTGCGTAACAGCAGCCAACGCCCATGTAACAACGGAATCCTCGAGAGGTTCGTCTGCTCATCAACTTGCTCGCCGTTTGCCCGAATGCTTTTTTGAGAGATGAACCGACGAGCCTCAGTATTTGATGTTGCGAGATTCGTTTGAACTAAAACACCAATTGCATCACCAAGAGCCGCAACACCCATTTGGGTTACTGGCACTTCGCTTGCGATTAATTGCAATGTAGCCAAAGATGCCGAAGTCGGGTTCGCACCAAACAACACTGCTGCGGCATCTTCGGTGGCTTCTGCTGCAGCATCACCGTGCACAAGAGCAGTTAATTCGCGCGCCAAACTGCGCTGAGCGATTCTTGATTCAGGCCTAAGCACCTGCTCTGCAACTATTTCTCTGACTACCTCTAATGGCCGCAATGAAAATTGCATCAACATTTTTTCAATATCGGCGTCTGCGATTTGAATGAAATATTGTCTGAATTGATATGGCGATGTGCGACTTGCGTCTAACCAGATTGCACCATCTGCGGTTTTACCAAACTTTGTGCCGTCGGCACGTGTAACTAGCGGCCAAGTCAACCCAAATGCTGACTTCGAAAGTCGCTTACGAATTAAGTCAATACCTGCAGTGATATTGCCCCACTGGTCTGAGCCACCCATTTGCATCTCACAATTGTTGTGTTCGGCAAGATGACGAAAGTCGTTGGCTTGCAACAACATATAACTAAATTCAGTAAACGAAAGACCATTCGCATCAGCAATACGACTCTTCACAGAATCTTTTGCCAGCATCTGATTGACGGTTATATGTTTGCCAACATCTCGCAAAAAATCGAGCATCGAAATTTTGCGAGTCCAATCTGCATTGTCTACCAAAGTTGCCTGAGTTGGGCCTTTTTCGAAATCAAGAATTCGTTCTAATTGTTTCTTAATATTTTGAACATTATTCTGCAACGTTTCGGCGTCTAGAAGATTTCGTTCTTCACTTCGACCTGATGGGTCGCCGACCATGCCGGTCGCACCGCCCGCCAAAGTAATTGGTCGGTGTCCAAGAAGTTGTAAACGTCGAAGCGTGATTTGTCCCAACAAGTGACCAATATGTAGTGAATCAGCCGTTGGGTCAAACCCGACATAAACGCCAAGTGACGACTGCGTTGCTCTCGCGGTAAGCGCCGCGCGGTCGGTGCTGTCATGAATTAAACCTCTGGCTGCAAACTCTTGCACGAAGTCTTGCGGCGAAGTCATTGTTGAATATTAGGCGTTGTTACGAGTTGGTTTGTGGCGCATTGAAACTTGCAACGCGAGCGTGCATCACAGTCAGCGCAGCACTCAGTTCGATGGCTTGTGTTGCACCCGGCACTGGGCCACTACCACCTTTGGTGATACGGCGTGCGACACCCACACCTGGGTTGAGCAAACTGACCGCATCTGGTCCGAGTTTCTTAGCGGCAGCAACCAACTGAGAAAGTTTTACCGAATCGCGAATTGATTTACTCACGAGAGCACCAACATGAGCATGCGCCTCACGAAACGGCATACCGCGTGCGACTAACCATTCGGCTAGATCTGTTGCGCCCAACAACTCAGAATCTGCGGCTGTTTGCATCGTTGAAGTATTGAATTTTGCAGTCGTGATCATTCCTGCAAGTGCTCGTAACGCAAGCGAAACCTGATTGACCGAATCAAAAAGTGGTTCTTTATCTTCTTGCAGATCGCGGTTGTATGCGAGTGGCATACCTTTGAGAGTTGCCAATAAACCAGTCAAGTTGCCAATCAATCGCCCAGACTTACCGCGTGCCAGTTCGGCAATGTCAGCATTTTTCTTTTGCGGCAACATTGATGATCCGGTTGAATAGGCGTCGTCTAACACGGCGAAACCGAATTCTTGAGTAGTCCAAAGCACCCACTCTTCACCAAGGCGCGACAAATGCACGCCGATAAGTGCCAAATCAAATAGCGCTTCTGCAACAAAGTCACGATCAGATACAGCGTCTAAAGAATTATTAAATCGTCTCGCAAACCCGAGTTCTGTGGCGACGAAGTCTGCATCAAGCGGCAAGGATGAACCTGCAAGCGCACCTGCACCAAGGGGCGAGACATCGAGTCTCTCAATTGTTTGCGTCAGTCGATCTACATCTCGCAGCAAGGCCCACGCGTGAGCCGCAAAATGATGCGCGAGCAAAACTGGTTGTGCACGTTGCATATGCGTGTAGCCCGGAAGATAGACCCCATCGCCACCCCAACCGAACTCTTGAGCTCGTTTACTGAACACGTCGCACAATACGAGAGTCAGTTGCGCAATATTCGTTAGTTCTCGTTTACACCAAAGTCTCAGTGCAGTTGCAACCTGGTCATTTCGACTTCTACCGGTATGCAATTTTGCGCCATCATCACCAGCGAGTTGAGTCACTCGCCTCTCGATTGCTGTATGAATATCTTCGTCGCTTGCAACAAAAACAAATTTGCCATCGTTGAACTCTTGAGCAACAGTGTTGAGCGCAGAAAGTACTTTGTCAGATTCGGCTTTGCTAATTATTTGAGCGTGAGCAAGACCTTTCACATGAGCGATCGAGCCAGTGATGTCATCACGCCAAAGTTTTTGATCAAATGAAAGACTCTCTGTAAACATCATCAGTGCTTCGGCAGGGCTCGATTCGAAACGGCCGTGCCACAGTGGTTGATCAGCCATTGTCAAGACCTGCGAGTTTTCGAATATCTTTTGCGAGCCTTTTAGCTGTGTGTTCAGAACTTGCCACGCACATCATTGTGTCATCGCCAGCGACGGTGCCAAGTAATCCTTTTAGACGCGAGCGATCTAGTGCCGATGCCACAACATGGGCACAACCTGGCGGCGTACGCACGACAACTATTGGCTCGTTGAATTGCACATCGGCGACCCACTCTGCCAACACACGCTTGAGCTGGTCATGAGGGGCGACTCTGTCTGGTTCAAATTCGGGGATTGCATATGTTGTTTCACCAGCAGCGGTACGAACTTTTACTGCGCCCAAATCTTCTAAGTCGCGCGAGACAGTCGCTTGTGTCGCGGCAATGCCTTTCTTCTGCAACAACTCTCGCAATTGCGGTTGACTCGTAACAGTTTGAGAACTTACGAGCTTGGCTATCAGTTGCTGACGCTGAACTTTTGAACTCATCTTGTTACCCCCATTAGATGTGCAAGTAACCCTCTGGCTGCATGCATTCGGTTGTGCGCTTGGGTTACGACGCGACTCTGCGCGCCATCTATGACTTCGCTCATTACTTCTACACCGCGGTGTGCAGGCAAACAATGCATAAATATCGCATCTTTCGCAGCGTTCGCCATGACTTTAGAGTCAACACAAAAATCTTTAAAGTCGATCATCCGCATGGCGGTTTCTGCTTCTTGTCCCATTGAAACGAAGACGTCCGTATGCACGGCATGAGCGCCAGTTGACGCAGTTAGCGCTGACGAAAATTGATTGACCGACGCGGCACCGAGATTTGCGATGCGAGACAACTCAATTTCGTTTGCTCCGTAACCGTCTGGGCAACCAAGTCGAATGTGCATGCCGTCAAGTGCACAAGCCTCAACAAGCGACCTGGCCACATTGTTGTAGTCACCTATCCATGCGACAGTTTTGTTTCTAAGGTCACCAAGTTCTTGACGCATCGTCAACAAATCTGCAAGCGCCTGCAACGGATGAGAATGATCGCTCAACATATTTATAATCGGCACACTCGACACGCCAGCCATTCGCTGCAAAATCGAATGTTCAAATACGCGCGCAGCAATAACGTGGTGATACCCAGCCATAATTCTCGTGACATCTTCAACCGTCTCTCGTTGATCGAAACCGACTTCTTCGCCTCTAGTAAATATTGGATGTCCGCCGAGTTGCACGACAGCCATCTCCATACTCTGTCGCGTGCGGTTAGATGGTTTTTCGAAAATTAATGCAACACCTTTGTCAGAGAGTGGTCGACTTAAAGACGAGATATCAACTTGCGCCAAATTCATTACGCTGCCGAGATCTCGCGCCGAGAGATCTGTTATGTCAAGAAAATGTCTGCTGTTCATAAGTCTGACCTCATTGCAAAACTTGTTTGAGTATCGAAATTGCTTCGTCAATCTCTGCACTGCTAACCGTTAACGGTGGGGCTAATCGCAAAGCATGACTCGTAACGCCGTTGACAATTAAACCATGATCCAATAATTGCGAAGCTATCTTTTTTGCATCAAGTTCTGGATTCAACTCGGCAGCCAGTAGCAAACCCTTGCCACGCACTTCAACCACGCCGTTTACTGCAAGAAGTTTTTCTGAAAGTTCTTTGCCTCGCTGTGTTGCAACTGTTGGTGCATCCATATCAATCATCAATTGGATTGTTGCTCGCGCGGCTGCGGTCGCAATCGCGGTGCCACTAAACGTGCTGCCGTGATCTCCGGGTTTGAAAACAGCGGCTATTTCTTTGCGCGCCCATAATGCACCGATCGGCATGCCATTGCCCATTGCTTTTGCAAGCATCACGACGTCTGGTTCAATACCTGCGTGCTGAAAACCAAACCACTCACCAGTTCGAGCAAAACCAGTTTGAACTTCGTCAATCATCATCAATATGCCGCGTTGCGTACAAAGTTCTCGCACTGCTTGCAAATATTCATTAGAAGCCGGAATAACTCCACCTTCGCCTTGAACAGTCTCGAGCAAAACTGCAGCTACTGAATTATCAAGTGACGCTTCTAGTGACTTGATGTCATTGAACACAACATGGCGAAAGCCATCGGGCATCGGCGCAAATGGTTCGTGTTTTTCTGGTTGGCCAGTCGCTGCGAGTGCCGCCAAGGTTCGACCATGAAAGCTTCCGAGCGCACTTACAACAACATGCTTGCCGCGTCCGCCGAACTTTCTCGCAAGTTTGATACCAGCTTCGTTCGCTTCGGCACCAGAATTACAAAAGAAAACCTGACCGGCGCCTGCGGCAAGACCTGACGAGCGACTAATTAGTTCGTCGACCATGATTGCAGTTTGCGTTGCAACAGGGTTTGAAAAAAAGTTGCTGACATGCATCAGTGTGTTGGCTTGATGAGCAATCGCAGCAGCAACCACTGGGTGACTATGACCGAGTGAAGTAACGGCGATACCACATAAGAAATCTAAGTAACGCTTACCGTTTACATCCCATAACTGAGTGCCCTGCCCACGCTCAAACATCACTTGCGGCGGGCCAAAAACTGGCATGAACGGGCACGCTGGACGACCACCAAGAATTGCGGTTGCCGTCTGACTTGTCGCGAACGCGTGCGATTGCGTATCTTTCACTTGTTTTGCCTAACCCTTCGAGACCATAGTGCCGATACCAGAATCTGTGAACAACTCAAGCAACAAAACATGAGCGATTCGGCCATCCAAAATATGGCCGCGATGAACGCCGCGGTCAATTGCATCAATACAACTTTCAATCTTTGGAATCATGCCACCGTCTATCGACCCCGAGCTAAGCATTGCCCTAAGTTGCGATGTTGTCGACTGACGAACAATCGATTTCGGATCATCTTTATTAGTTCTCAAACCCTCAATATCAGTTAGGTAGATCAATTTTTCAGCACCCAAGGCTTCAGCCAACGCACCAGCCGCGGTGTCTGCATTGATGTTGTACGCCTGACCCGATGGGTGGCTGCCGAGCGTTGCAACTATTGGCACTCGCGAATCAGCAAGAAGCTCTTTGACAATCGTCGCGTCAACGCGTGTGATGTCGCCGACGAAGCCGAGCGCTTCATCACGCGGTGCAACTACAAACATCTTTGCATCGTGACCAGATACACCAACCGCAGGTGCGCCATGCAAATTGACTGCGGAAACTATTTGCGGGTTAACAGTACCGAGCAAGACCATGCTGACAATCTCAATTGTTTCAGCGTCTGTAACTCTCAGCCCATTATGAAAAGTTGGAGTCTTACCAAGACGCTCCATCAATGCTGATATTTGTGGCCCACCGCCGTGCACGACTACGGGCTTAATGCCGACTGCGTGAAGTAATGCGATATCGCGAGCGAACGCGCCGAGTGCATCGTCATCAGTTGCGCCAGCGAGTGCGTTGCCGCCGTATTTGACGACGATTGTTTTGCCCGCAAACTGCTGAATATACGGCAAAGCCTCGATCAATAATTTCGCTGTATTCAGCGGGTCAACAATCGCCGGATTATTGGTCATGGAAACATTCCAACTTTGCTCAAACCGAAAGTCTCATCAAGGCCGAGTGCGACATTCGCCGCCTGCACTGCCCCACCCGCAGCACCTTTTGCCAAGTTATCGATCGCACAAAGAACGATCACATACCCAGTTCGTTCGTCATAACGCGCAGACAAGTGTGCACTGTTAGAACCAAGCGTGGCTTTTGTCGACGGCGGCGCAGGTCTAACAACAACAAATGGTTCTTTTGCATACGCACGACTTAGCACAGCCAACAACGATGCAGTACTTGTCGTTTTGGCATCAACTGGCCTGGCGTAACAAGTTGCCAAGATTCCGCGATTCATCGGCGCCAAGTGCGGTGTAAATAAAACTTGTGCACCAGTTACTTGTTCTATCTCTGGTGTATGTCGATGATCAAGCAAACCGTAAGCCGTAAAGTCTTCATCGACGGTGCAAAATAGATTGCTGTTTTTCGCCGCACGACCAGCACCCGAAACGCCAGATGCTGCGTCGACGATGACACCTATTGTTGAAATCACACCCGCCTTGACGAGCGGCGCAAGCGCCAAACTTGCCGCCGTCACATAACAACCTGGCGTTGCAATTAATTTCGCCTGTTTGAGTTCTGAACGATAGAACTCGGGCAACCCATAAACGGCCGACTCAAGTGCAGATGCTTGATTGTGGTCGAACCCATACCACTGCGGATATAGCGACGCATCTTTGAGACGAAAAGCCGCGCTGCAATCAACTACTAAGCGAACTTTGCCGAGCAACTCAGGAACAATTTCTAAACTTGCTTCATGAGGCAATGCCAGAAACACAACATCGCATTTGAGAGTTGCATCTAATGAATACTCATCAAAAATCAAATTCGGGTAAGCACCAGTCAAATTCGGGTAAAGAGACGAAGCCAGTGAACCTGCTTGAGAATCGCCCGTCGCATATACAACGTTGAACTCTGGGTGCGATGCACAGATTCGCAGCAACTCAGCACCAACAAAACCCGAACCGCCCAGAATGCCGACTTTAATCATATTTGTATTATTATACACAAGATTGTATTACTATGCATGATTAGCGGGGGCGTTTTTAGCCATCTTTTTCGCTGCGATCAGCTGCTGTTGGGCGCAAGCCTCACGCACAAAACAACCCTCAAAATGATCATTTACAAGGCCAAGTGACTGCATTGCGGCATACATCGTCGTTGGGCCTACGAACTTGAAACCGCGTTGGCGAAGTGCTTTTGACAGTGCCTCAGATTCAACAGTCGATGCTTTTATATCTGAGATTCGTTTGGGTGCTTTGCTTTTCGACGTGTTCGTTGATTTCGGACGAAACCCCCAAATAAATGTTGCAAGAGAGCCAAACTCTTTTTGAACTTCGAGCGTTGCTTGAGCATTATTGATCGCTGCTTCGATTTTGCCCCGGTGGCGAACTATTGACTCGTCTTTGATTAACCGATTCACATCACGTTGATTGAATTTCACAACAATGTTTGGATCAAACCCTCGAAACGCTTTACGAAATGATTCGCGCTTTCGAAGAATTGTTAGCCAACTTAAACCTGATTGAAAACCTTCAAGGCAAATCTTTTCGTAAAGAGCAATATCATCAACTATCGGTCTCGCCCACTGCAAATCGTGATATGCGACATATTGCTCGTCATCACCGCACCAAAAGCAGCGTGGCCGCGAATCTTTACCGATGATCAGCGCCTTCGTGTGAATCATTATCTAGGCGACTAAACCATTTTCAAACGGTGCGAAATTGCGCACCGAGCTTTGTCGCTGCGTCAATACACCGT
>JBAXAW010000060.1:0-13091 GCA_037142305.1 Actinomycetota bacterium | reverse complement strand
TTCACTTCGCCAGATGTAATGGCCGCAACTGGCTCTGTGTTAACAAATAAATACAGTGAGGGATATCCGACAAAGCGTTATTACGGCGGTAACGCAGTTGTTGATGACGTTGAAGCACTTGCGATTGACCGAGTCAAAAAACTTTTCGGCGCTGATCACGCCAATGTGCAACCTCACTCTGGCGCAAGTGCAAACATGGCTGTGTATCTCGGCCTACTTAAACCAGGGGACACAGTTTTAGGTTTAAGCCTTGATCACGGCGGACACTTGACACATGGTTCACCAGTCAACGCAAGTGGAATTTTGTATAAGTTTCATTCTTTTAAAGTCGGCGCAACCGATGAGCGGTTGAACTTCGATGAGATTCGCGAACTTGCGATCGAACACAAGCCGAAACTAATTGTTGCGGGTACAACTTCTTACCCGCGCAGACTTGAGCCAGAACCATTTAAAAAAATCGCCGACGAAGTTGGCGCATACATGATGTTTGATATTGCGCACATTGCTGGGCTTGTCGCCGGTGGCGCACATCCAAATCCAGTGCCTTTTGCAGATGTTGTAACTTTCACAACACACAAAACTTTGCGTGGTCCTCGCGGGGGTTGCATTTTGTGTCGCGCCGAACTTGCGCCGATTATCGACAAAGCGGTTTTCCCCGGTAGTCAAGGAGGGCCATTAGAACATGCGATTGCGGCAAAGGCTGTTGCGTTTCACGAAGCAATGCAACCGAGTTTTAGTCAGTACGCCCATCAAATAGTTAAGAATGCATCGGCGTTGGCTGGTGCGCTTGCGGGTCACGGGTTCAGACTTGTTTCTGGCGGAACAGATACACACATGATGGTTGTCGACTTGCAACCGTTTGATGCCGAACTAACTGGCAAAGAAGCACAACTAGTTTTAGATACTGCAGGAATCACACTGAATAAAAATGCGATTCCGAATGATCCACGCAGCCCGTTTGTTACTAGTGGTGTGCGCATTGGCACGCCGTCGGTAACAACACAAGGTATGCGTGAAGCCGAGATGCCACTAATCGCAGAATATATTGCAACGACATTGCGTAATCGCAACGACACCGCAAAAATTGCAGAAGTTCGTGGCAAAGTCGCTCAACTGTGTGCGAAGTTTCCGGTTTATGCAAACATTTAGAAATAGCACCAAAATAAAAGATGAGTGACCTTTTTGGATATTTATTTGTTGGCGGTGTCGCAGCCGCAGTAACCGCAATCACAACACCGTTAGTAGCTAAATTTGCCCGTCAATACGGTTGGATGGCGACGCCCGACGAACGCCGTAGTCACCCTGAACCAACGCCCGATGTTGGCGGCATTGCATTTTTTATTGCACTTGTTGTTGCAATCGCTGTCGCGTGGCAGATGGATCGATTTGACCCTTTGTTTCATAATAACTCTGAACTTATCGGCGTAATTATTGCTGGTCTAATTATTTTTGTGCTCGGGTTTGTAGACGACGTTCACGAAGTTTCTGCGCCAATGAAAGTAACTGGTGTCGTCGTTGCGGCCATTGCTCTTGTTTGGTTTGGTGTAACGATGATTTATTTTCGCGCGCCGTTCGTAGATGTATTTGTTTTATCAAGAGACTGGATACCACTGTTTACGGTTTTGTGGTTGCTCGGTATGACACAAGCAATAAATCTGATCGACGGGCTCGATGGACTCGCCGCCGGAATCGTGGCGATTGCCGCCACCGCATTTTTTATATACAGCCGTCATCTCGGGATGAACGGTTTGCTTAGCGAACCGAATATCGGCCCCTTAGTCGCGATCATCACTGTCGGTATCTGTTTGGGGTTTTTGCCCTACAACTTCAATCCTGCGAAAATATTTATGGGCGACAGTGGTGCGTTGTTGCTTGGTTTGTTAATTGCAGTTTCAACAAGTGTTGTCGGTGGTCGCGCAAGCCCCGACATAAAATCAGATGGCGGTCAGACATATTTCTTTTTGGCGCCTCTGTTAATCCCGTTACTTGTACTTGGCGTACCAATCATTGATGTGCTTTTTGCGATCATCCGTCGAACTCGTAGCGGTGTCGGTTTTGCCACAGCCGATACGGGGCATTTGCACCACCGACTTATTAAGTTGGGTCACGGGCCTCGTCGAGCCGTTGTAATTCTTTGGTCGTGGACAGCCTTGCTCTCGGCTTTCGTGCTTTACCCTGCGCTCTCTAAGCGGTCGGCAAGCCTTTGGCCATTTTTGTTTTTAGTAGTTTTAATGGTCTGGTTCACGAGGGTCAACGATCGATTTTCACTGCGTCGGTTGTTTAGAACAAAAGCACAAGCCGAAACACCGTCAGTCATTGAGCCCGAAGCGCCAGCCGAAATACAGACAGTAAGTGATTCCGAAACGCCAGTTGAAACACAGCCTGAAAATTAATTCTGGGTCAGTTTGCGTTAATCGCCCAATTGCGTATAGTTTGTATCTTTATTCACAAGCGTTAGGCGACCCCGTCTAAAGCGATTGATTTTGAGGGTCAGCGTTGAAATTTTTACCAACTCGTAAGCCGGTCGTGCGTGGTGCGTCTTCATCCGACGACTCGCTTGGTCGCGGTGCCGAAATTTCTGTGAGTGTTGGCATTTTTCTCGTAATTGGCTTAGTCGTGGATAATTCGTTTGGCACCAGACCAATTTTCACGATCGCCCTCAGCCTGTTTTCTCTACTCGGAAGTTTTGTTCGCATGTGGTACGTCTATGACGGCAACATGCAGATTCAAGAAGTTAAGCGTCGTGACGCCGCAACGAGTCACATTAAAAAGCAGACTAGCCAATTGAAAAGTCCAAAATGATGACGCTTGACACGAACGCAAAAATTTCAATTTTGTCGATGCGCGACACTGGCCCAGCCCCAGAAGCCGCGCTGGTGCGAGACATCATCAAGCGCGGGCTAATCGTGGCGCCAATCTTGATTGGAGTTTGTGCAATTGTTTGGGGGGCAAACGGTGCGTATTCATGTGCCTACGCATTCGCAATTGTGTTCTGTAATTTTGGCTTGGCTGCAGCTCTGGTGGCCTACACGGCCCGTATTTCGTATGCATTTATGATGGCATCGATGTTGTTTGGCTATTTACTGCGCCTGGCCCTAGTTGCGGTTGCAGTCTTCGTTGTGCGCAATCTCACATGGGTCGAACTTTTGCCCTTGGGTTTAACTATAATTTTTGCTCATCTTGGTCTTTTATTTTGGGAATTGCGATATGTTTCTTTGTCACTTGCATTTCCCGGACTAAAACCAAAACCTTCTAAATCATCACCGTCTAAACAAACACAGCAAACCGAAAGCTCATCTAAATGATTATCAACAGCATTCTCTCGTTTGAATTTCCTCCGATCAACGAACTACTTCGTTGGAAGGATGTAGTTCCTGGTTTGAACAAAGTCGGAATGATTGCAGTTGCAGCGGCGGTCATCGGCACGCTTATCTTTCTTTCAGCAGCGCGCAAAGATCCAAAAGTCGCACCAAAAGGTACTCGCAACCTTGCCGAAGTATGCGTTGAGTTCATTGAGAACAACATCATCATGCAGACAATGGGACGTGATGGTCTTGGATGGACACCATTCTTGTTGACACTGTTCTTGTTCGTTTACTTATGCAACATGCCAGGAATTATTCCGTTCATTCAAATGCCAGCTACTGCGCGTATGGCGATACCAATGTTCTTGGCAGTTCTTGTTTGGGTAATTTTCAATGTGCAAGGCATCAAGCACCAAGGCTTCTTTGGATATTTCAAGAGCGTGTTGTTTCCTCCAGGAGTACCGAAGGCGCTTTATATTCTTGTAACACCAATTGAATTTATTTCGACATTGATCGTTCGCCCGTTCTCATTGGCCGTTCGACTTTTCGCCAACATGTTGGCGGGCCACTTATTGCTCGTGATTTTCGCGTTGCTCAGCGAAGCGATGTTTCAAGCGCGTGACAAAATTTTGATACCGATCGGTGTTTTACCGTTCTTCATGCTCGTATTTTTGACTGGCTTTGAAGTACTTGTCGCTTTCTTGCAGGCATATATTTTTACAATTCTCGCGGCGGTGTATATCTCCGGCGCAGTACATCCAGAACACTAAAAATAAGTAATAAATAACAACTAGACAGGAGACAGAAAAAAATGGAAGCACTATCAAAGATCGTCAAAGCGGCTGCTGATGCCGCTGCTGGCGACGAGAAGAACATTGCTGCCGCAGGTTCCGCAGGTTTCGCCTACGGTCTTGCTGCAATTGGACCAGGAATTGGTATCGGAATCATTTTCGGAAGTGCAATTGAAGCAATGGCTCGTCAGCCAGAGGCTGCAGGCATGGTTCGAACAACGATGTTCCTGGGTATCGCATTTACCGAAGCGCTCGCGCTTATCGGTTTCGTTGTATTCATTCTTCTTAAGTACGCATAAGAGACTTCATGCTCACAGCGTTTGTCAACATCAATTCATCTGCGCAAGTGCGTGTCACGTTCGACGTCGTATCTGCTGAGACTGGCAGCGAAGAGGGTGCACCAGTTAGTGCTGGACCGAACCCGATTGCTCCTGAAATAAAAGAGTTGGCATGGGGCGCTGGATCATTCATTGTGTTTCTGTTCTTCATGCGTTTGTTCCTTGTTCCCAAGGTGCGAAAAGGTATGGCGAGTCGATATGAGTCGATCCAAGCAGATCATGAGTACGCATCAGCAACACGCGATGGCGCAAAACAAGATGTTGCTCGTTACGAATCGGCAATCGCTGAAATTCGTAGTGAAGCAGCACGTCGTCTAGAGACTGCTCGTCAGACTCTTGACAAAGAGCGCCAAGAAAAAGTTGCTCAAGTAAATGCTCAGATCGCCCAACGTCGCGCAGCGGCCGAAGCTGAAGTCGCTGCTGCTCGCGCAGCGGCGCAAGGCCAAATAGTCACTGCAGTAGGTGCTGTGACAACTCGAGCGACACAAATTGCTGTTGGGGTGTCTCCTGATGCAGCAATTGTTTCGCGTTCGGTGCAGCAAGCAATGGAAGGAACACGTTCGTGAAATTATTTTTGTCAGCGTTGATCGCCTCTGAAGATCCGAGTCAGACCCATCACTGGTTGTTTCCGGAAAAAGCAGAAATTATTTATGGAGGCATCGCCTCGTGCATAATCTTTGCCGGACTTTACAAAATTGGTTGGCCGATGATCGTCAAGTCGATGAACGCACGCACGGCAAAGATTCAGAAAGAACTTGACGGTGCATCAGCAGCGCGGTCAAAATCAGAGTCTGATGCATCAGGTATTCGCACTGCACTCGGCGATATTGAGAGTGAGCGACGCAAGATTTTGGCAGAAGCCGACACACAGGCCGCAGCGATTATCGCCGACGGTCGTGCTCGACTTGTAAAAGAAGTTACTGAACTTGAAGCGAAAGCAGTTGCCGATCTTGCAGCAGCCCGTGGTCGAAGTGGTGAAGAACTTCGCGGAGAGATCGCTCGCTTGTCTAACGCGGCGATTTCCTCAGCAGTTGCAGCGAGCCTTAACGATCGCGCTCAACAAGATTTAATTGAAGGTTTCATAAAGAGTGTTGGAGCATCAAAATGAGCGACGCGCGGATCGAGGCATACAGCCGAGCACTTTTCGAAGTTGCCCAGGCTGAAGGAAACTTGCAAATTGTTGAAGACGAGCTGTTTCGCATGGCTCGCGCAATTGAAGCCAACGAAAAGTTGCGAAGTACGTTAACCGACGCGAGCATTCCGGCTGCACGCCGTCAACAAGTGGTCGAAGAATTACTTGGCGGCAAAGCCAGCAACACAACAATTCAACTCGTGTCATTAATTATTGGCGCTGGTCGCGGTCGCGACTTGCCAGCAATTGTCGATCGTCTTGTGCAGCGCGCATCAAGTGAGCAACAACGCGAAGTCGCCGAAGTGCGAAGTGCTGTTGCGTTGTCTGATGACCAGACGAAGCGTCTCGCCGAAGCGCTAAGCAAATCAACTGGCCGCAAACTCAATCTCAAAGTCGTGGTTGATCCGTCAGTACTTGGTGGACTAGTCGCCACAGTTGGAGATGAAGTTATTGACGACACAGTTCGTACTCGACTTGAACAACTTAAGACCCGAATCTGAAATATTTCTGAAAGGACATACACAAAATGGCTGAACTCACACTCTCTGCGAATGACATCGCAGCGGCAATCACAAAAGGACTCGAGGGCTACAAGCCATCGGTTGAAGCACGCACAGTAGGTCGTGTCACAGAAGTTGGTGACGGTATTGCTCGCGTTAGCGGTCTGCCAGATTGCGCCGTCAATGAGTTGCTCGAATTTGAAGACGGAACCGTCGGTCTCGCGCTGAACTTGGATGAAGATTCAATCGGTGTTGTTGTACTTGGAGAAGCAGAATCAATTGAAGAAAACCAAACTGTTAAAGCAACCGGTCGAATTTTGTCGGTTCCAGTTGGCGATGCGATGCTTGGTCGAGTTGTAAACGCTCTCGGTCAGCCAATTGATGGCAAGGGCGAAATCGTCGGCGCAATTATGCGTCGTGTTGAAGTTCAAGCACCAGGCATCATGGGTCGCAAGCCGGTACACGAGCCGCTACAAACTGGTATCAAAGCAATTGATGCGATGACACCAATTGGTCGTGGACAACGCGAACTGATCATCGGTGACCGTAAAACTGGCAAGACAACGATTGCAATCGACACGATTCTTAATCAGCGTGGCCTCGGCGTGAAGTGCATCTACGTAGCGATTGGTCAAAAAGGTTCGACGATTGCGCAAACCGTAGAAGTGTTGCGTCAATTCGGTGCACTTGAATACACCGTTGTTGTTGCCGCACCTGCGTCTAACCCTGCTCCGTTCAAATATCTTGCGCCATACGCAGGTTGTGCGATCGGCCAACACTGGATGGAAAACGGCGAGCATGCGCTTGTTGTTTACGACGACTTGTCAAAACAAGCAGAGGCGTATCGACAAATCGCGTTGTTGCTTCGTCGTCCGCCAGGTCGTGAGGCTTACCCCGGCGACGTGTTCTACCTGCACAGTCGTTTGCTTGAGCGTGCTGCGAAACTCAGCGATGAGCGCGGTGCTGGTTCACTAACTGCGTTGCCAGTTATCGAAACAAAAGCCGGTGACGTGTCGGCGTATATTCCGACCAACGTAATTTCAATCACTGACGGCCAGGTTTATTTGCAAGACAACTTATTCAAATCTGGTGTGCGACCAGCCGTAGACGTAGGTATTTCGGTGAGTCGTGTAGGTGGCGCTGCCCAAATCAAAGCGATGAAGAGTGTCTCGGGTACTCTCAAACTTGATCTTGCACAGTTTCGTGAACTTGAAGCATTTGCAACTTTCGGTAGCGAACTCGACGCGATTTCAAAAGCGCAACTCGAGCGCGGTTATCGCTTGGTTGAATTGCTTAAGCAACCGCTTAACTCACCGATGCCAGTTGAAGAGCAAGTCGTTTCGATTTTTGCCGGCACTAAGGGTTACTTAGACACGATTCCAGTTGCTGATGTGCGTCGTTTTGAGAATGAACTTCTCGAGCACATGCGTTCGCGACACGGTGGTTTGCTCTCGGGTATCCGTCAAGAACCAAAGGCTGATGTACCAAAAGATTTGGCATCAATCGTTAGTGCCTTCAAAAATGCATTCGTGCCAACTAAAAAGACTGGCGCTGTAGATCCAACAAAGACTGATGCCGGCGAAACTGGCGAAGCGGCGAGCGCAAAAACGCTCGCAACAGAGTAGGTCTAAACAAAAATGGCGGGCGGGCAAGAGCGCATTTTGCGCAGTCGGATCAGATCGGTTCAGGCAACCAAGAAGATCACGCGCGCAATGGAGCTCATCGCTGGTTCACGTATTGTCAAAGCACAACAACGAGTTGCTGCTGCTGTGCCCTACAGCGAGCGGATTACCGAAGTTGTCAAAGACTTGGCTGCGGGTGGCGCTGGAGGTTCGTCGGCGTTTCTTAAAGCGCGCGACGAGATTCGTACGACTTGTTATGTCGCGATAACTGCTGACCGTGGTCTATGTGGAGGTTACAACGCAGGTGTTTTGCGAGCAACAGAGGGCGAGGTAAAAGCCGACGTCCTGGCTTCCAAAAATTATTTAGTTGTACCGGTTGGTCGCAAGGCTGAAAACTATTTCAGATTCCGTTTGTATAAGACTTCAAAAAGTTTCACTGGTTTTTCTGACGCACCTAAATATGAAGATGCAAAAGCGATCGGCCAATTTGTTGTTGACTTGTATTTGAGTGGTGAAGTTGATCGTGTTGAACTTGTCTACACACGATTTGTTTCATCGGGTCGACAAGAAGTCGTGCGTCGTCCACTTGTGCCGCTTGAACGAGATGTTGTCGCTGGTGGCGACGGCAAGTCTTCTGCGAGTGGCAATTATGAGTTCGAACCAGATCCAGATGTAATTCTCACAACGCTGCTTCCGCGTTATGTCGAAGCCCGAATTTACGCGGCGCTATTAAATGCCGCAGCCAGCGAGCACGCGTTTCGTCAACGAGCAATGAAATCAGCAACCGATAACGCTGAAGAGTTGATCAAGAACCTGTCACGCATCATGAACCGCGCACGTCAAGATTCGATTACAACCGAAATTATGGAAATCGTCAGTGGTGCTGAAGCGCTCGGTTCTGATGATGTCGATAGTGTCCGCGAAATGTCAGTCAATTAGCTAGTTAGTAGTTAAGAAGTTTTAAGCGAAATTAAAAGGGAGAAAATATGAGTACAGCAACCACAGACCGTAAAGATGGGCGAGTAGTAGCAATCGCTGGTCCAGTTATTGACGTTGAGTTTCCTCGTGGCTCACTGCCAGAACTCAACCAAGCACTTGAGTTCACCGTCACTGTTGAGGGTCAAGAAAACGTGATCCTTGCCGAAGTTGCGCAGCAACTTGGTGGAAGTCGTGTTCGTGCAGTTTGCATGAAGCCAACAGACGGGTTGCGTCGTGGCACACCGGTGCGTGACACAGGTCGTGGCATCACAGTGCCTGTCGGCGACAAAACTCTCGGCCACGTATGGAACGTGTGGGGCGACTGTCTTGACGGCAACAACGACGATTTCAAAGATGCTGAGCGCTGGGAGATTCACCGTCCTGCGCCTGCGTTTGACACACTTGAGCCATCAAAGCGTATGTTCGAAACGGGCATCAAAGTTATTGACTTGCTCACACCATATTTGGCTGGTGGTAAAATTGGTCTGTTCGGTGGTGCGGGTGTAGGTAAAACAGTTTTGATCACCGAGATGATTAACCGCGTAGCGTCAAAGCACGGCGGTGTGTCTGTGTTCGCTGGCGTCGGTGAGCGTACCCGTGAAGGTACTGACCTTCGTCTTGAAATGGAAGAGTCTGGTGTTTTTGAAAAGGCCGCACTAGTTTTCGGCCAGATGGACGAACCACCAGGCGTTCGCTTGCGCGTTGCACTTTCAGCTCTAACAATGGCCGAGTACTTTCGCGATGTCAAAAACCAAGACGTGTTGTTGTTCGTTGACAACATTTTCCGTTTCGTACAAGCCGGTTCTGAAGTATCAACACTGCTCGGTCGTATGCCGTCAGCAGTGGGATACCAGCCAACGCTTGCTGACGAAATGGGTCAGTTGCAAGAGCGAATCACGTCAACACGTGGTCGATCGATTACATCGTTGCAGGCTGTTTATGTACCTGCTGACGACTACACCGACCCAGCGCCGTTTACGACTTTCGCTTTCTTGGATGCAACAACCGAGCTGTCTCGACAAATCGCATCGTTGGGCATCTACCCAGCAGTAGACCCACTGGCATCAACTTCAACAATTCTGACACCAGAAACTGTTGGTGATCGTCACTACGGCGTCGCGCGTCGCGTGCAAGAAATTTTGCAACGCTACAAAGAGTTGCAAGACATCATTGCAATTCTCGGTCTTGATGAACTCTCAGAAGAAGACCGCATGACTGTTTCGCGAGCCCGTAAGGTGCAGCGTTTCTTGTCTCAGCCGTTCTATGTTGCTGAAGTGTTCACCGGCGTTAAGGGTGAGTATGTTCCGACAGCACAAACAGTTGAAAGTTTCGAAGCGATCATCAAGGGCGACCTTGATGATGTACCAGAGCAGGCTTTCTTAAACGTCGGTGGCGTTGATCAAGTGTTGGCCAAGGCTAAGACGCTTCAAGATTCGGCTGCGTAAGTTTCAATCATCATGGCAGAGACAAGTTCACTCAAAGTCGAGGTGGTTTCACCAGAGCGCGTTTTATTCTCGGGTGAAGCACGTCAAGTAATCACGCGCACATTGCAAGGCGGCGAAATTGCCTTCTTGCCTGGGCACGCGACTTTTTTGGGTGCGCTTGTCGAAAACCATACGCGCATCTATATGACAGATGGCAAAGTGCAAGACGTTGCCGTGCACGGCGGTTTCGTAGATGTGGCGCCAGATCATGTGACGATTTTGTCTGATAGCGCAGAGCTTGCTGAAAACATTGATGTTGTGCGCGCACGCGCTGCACAAGAACGCGCGCAAGAAGCAATGCGTGGCGAGCACGATGCAACAGTTGAAGCTGATTTGCGTCGAGCACATGCGCGTTTAGCTGCTGCTGGTGGGTTACCAAATTCGAGTAGTTCAGCTGGTTCTGCTCACTAGCGAGCATTGTCATGGCTAAGTACCCGTTCACCTGCGCATTGGTGACTGGTGCATCTAGTGGAATCGGGCAAGAAATTGCCGTTCAACTCGCAATGTCCGGTGTGTCGTTAGTTGTAGTCGCGCGCCGCGCCGATCGACTTGAGTCACTGGCAGCGCGATTCAAAAATGTTGAAGTGATTGTCGCTGATCTTTCAACTACTGATGGTGTTGCACAAGTTGAAGCGCGCATCACCGACTCGTCAAAAACGCCGATTGATTTAGTTGTCAACAACGCTGGTTTTGGTTCTTCAGGTTTGATGCACGAAATTGATCTTGAACGGCTGTCGCGAGAAATTGGCGTAAATATTTTGGCGCTAACTCGATTATCTCATGCCGCGATTAAAGCAATGGTGCCAAATGGTCGTGGATATTTGTTGAATGTTTCAAGCGTTGCCAGTTTTCAACCTGGTCCTGGTTCTACTGTTTATTCGGCGACCAAAGCGTATGTCACGAGTTTTACCGAAGCACTGCACGAAGAGTTGCGTGGCACCGGTGTGCGAGTCACTGCATTGTGTCCAGGGTTCACTCGAACTGAGTTCTCTGAAGTTTCTGGCACGAACAGTATTTCTAGCCAAGTGCCAAATTTTGCGTGGCTCGAAGCCACCGATGTTGCACGTGAAGGCTTGCGCGCTGTGACACGCGGCAAAGCATTATGCATCCCGGGCCCTCTTTATAAAGGCGTCTCGGCCTTTTCAAATGCGTCCCCACGGGGTCTCGTTCGCCGCATCACGTCACTACCCTCCCGCCGCCACTAACTCTTCATAGTGTTAAAAAAATCAGGGTCTAATAAATCCGTAAGGACTTTAGATTTTTTGAAAATAAGTCGTGGCAAATCTGAAATCTAAAGTTTCAATGACTCCGACTTCTGTATAGCTGCCAGCGAAAAACTGCGCCTTGCGCTTATAGAAATTATTGATGAAGTGAAAAAGGTATTAAGTATTTAAACACTCTCCATAGTCATTTTGAATTTAGTTCAGAAACTGTTTTTGATAGCCCTAAATATATATCGTCAAATTTTAGATCAATCGGGATTTGCGATCTCAATCTTGAGATATTGAGGTACTTTGCTTCATTGATATTTCGAAACTCTGGCTCATCAAAGTTTAAAAGCAATGGATCTTTAGACATAACTTTCCACGCCATCCGCACGTAATCGTAACTATGTGTTGACACCCCACTTCCTACGTTTGTGTCTACTGTTGATTTTGAATTCAAAAGTAAAATTATTATTTGGCACAAATTAGTTACATATATATAATCGCGAAAATAATTTCCACCCTTGAATGTAAATGAATCACTATCCATCATTTTGTTTAGAAGGGCTGATGGTCGTTGTCTGGAACCATAGACATTACTCACGTAGAGATGTTGGTAATTTATATTTAATGAGAGTGAAAACTCTCGTAGTTTTTTACTGGCTAATGACTTACCTAATGCGTAACGACTAATCGGTGGCAGAGCATGGTCTCCTTCTGCTATGCAGTTTAGTCGTGATCCGTATTCATCAATTGATCCAAAGAATATTACTTTTTGTAGTTTAGTTTTTGGAACTGCTTGAAATAGCAATAATGTAGTTCCAACATTCTCTGTTTGATGGTCAATTGAATCTGGATCATCGACTTTGCCCCACCCCAGTAACAGCAAATTGGTCGGTTTTGGGACTTCGCTTGAAGACTGAAGCCAAGACAAATGAGTTTTATCGTTGAAATTCAGAGCAATGCACACATGATTTGATTCGGTCCGCGTTATTTGCGGCAAAGCAATTTCTTTATTTTCTAAGCAATAGATCTCAATTGACGGCACCTTTTCTAACTCATTAATCAAGTGCGAACCGATAAATCCTCTACCACCAGTGAGCCAAACTATTAAATGCATGCGAATTTGTGATCTTTAGTTAACAATTTTCCTATTTTCCTGTTTTTCTACTTTTACTTTCTGATTGATGGCGCGACAGTAGCATTGAGGCGTGCTTACGACTGAAACAAGTGTACTAAAACTGAGATTCTGGCAGATGCGAATTAATGAAGATTTAAAAGAGAAAAAATTCAAGATACCTGTACACCTTGGCCTAGGCACTGAATCTTTGGTGGTAGCGGTATCTACAATGATGAGAGGTGAAGACAATCTTCTGTTAACTCACCGCAATGCTGCGTTCAATTTAATGAGGTCAAGTGATCCTGAGTCGATAGTCCGAGAGTATGAAGGCCAGGAAAGCGGTCTAGCTTTTGGGCGCCTTGGGTCAATGAATCTTGCACACCCAGAAACCGGGGTTGTTTATTCATCAAGCATTCTCGCCAACAACATTTCTGTTGCTTGCGGGTTTGCATATAGTCAAAAGATTTTACAAAACGACTCCATTTCGATTGTTTTGACTGGCGACGGAGCAATGGAAGAAGGCGCTTTTTATGAAGGTTTGGTTTTTGCAAAATCTCATAGTTTGCCATTGATCTTGATAGTGGATAATAACGATTATTCAATGGCCTCATCAATC
>JBAXAW010000059.1:0-13217 GCA_037142305.1 Actinomycetota bacterium | reverse complement strand
GCGTTGTTGGCATTTAAACCAATTCGACGCCATGTTGGTCGAGCGATGCTAATTGCAGTCGGTGTGTTCGGCGCTGGCACGATCGTACTTGGGTTAACGCACAACTACTGGGTGGCATTTTTCGCAGTGATGATTCTCAGTGCGGGCGACATGATCAGTGTTTTTGTGCGCGGAGCAATCGTGCCACTTGTAACGCCAGATGACAAACGAGGTCGAGTTGCGGCTGTTGAAAATGTTTTTATTGGGGCGACGAACGAACTCGGCGCTTTTGAGTCGGGTGCAATGTCTCAAGCAGTTGGTGTGCCAGCAACCGTAATTGGCGGCGGCATCGCGACTCTCGGCATTGTCGGCATTTTTTGGTACAAATTTAAGCAACTTCGTAACATCGACACTTTTGACGAACTTTCTACCGAAGAATCAACAAACAAATAGCCCGCTCGCGCGATGTTTTGTCGTGCGATAATAGAACAATGAAGAATGCTGCGGATACAGTTTTGGCCCGCACTGCTTGTCCACTTGATTGCCCAGATGCATGCTCACTTGAAGTGACACTTACGCTTGGTCGAATTACAAAAATTGATGCTGCACCAATTGATGAGCAATCGAATCCACTAACTGACGGCTGGATTTGTAAAAAAGTTAAGCATCATGCCGATCGCGTTTATTCGCCAGAGCGAATAATGACGCCGTTAATTCGAGTAGGCGCTAAGGGTAGTGGAGAGTTTCGCCAAGCAACTTGGGACGAAGCACTTGATTTAGTGGCGACAAAAATAACTGACGCGATTCGCGATTACGGCGTTGACTCGGTGTTGCCATATTTGTATAACTCATCATCGTCAAAACTTGAAGCAAAATATTTGACACCGCATTTGTTTGCACGACTTGGTGCACCAGAAATATTGCACACTATTTGTGCGGCGACTTATAGCGCAGCATGGGATCAAGTCTTTGGCGACATGTTAAGCATCGACACGCTTGATGTTGTTGACGCCAAACTTGTTGTTGTATGGGGGGCAAACCCAGCCGTGAGTGGCACACATTTGTTGCCACTACTAGCCAAGGTGCAAAAAGCTGGAGGAAAGCTAGTTGTTATTGACCCTCGTGTGACTGGCACCGCGTCTCGCGCCGATTTGCATCTCGCGATACAGCCCGGCACTGATGTTGTTTTGGCATATGCATTGGCAAATGAACTTGCGCGAACCGGCAGTGTTGATCGCAAATTTTTGGATGCGCACACAACAGGTAGCAAAGAGTTTTTTGAAGCGGCAAGTAAATATTCACTTGAAGACGCGAGTCGCATTTGCGGTGTGTCGTTGGAGCGAATTCGAGAACTTGTTGAGTTGATCATAAATACGAAACCTGCAGTTTTACGAATGGGTTACGGCCCCGAGCGCAACCGCAACGGCGGTAGCGGTGTGTTGGCTGTGTTGAGTTTGTGGGTCGTGGCTGGAAACTTTGGCAAGCCAGGTTCGGGCGTGCTGGCATCTACGAGCGATGGCTTTTCTGTAAATGTGAAAGCGACTTGGCCAGAAAGTATTGAGCGGCCAGTTCGTCGCGAACTCAATATGAATCATGTCGCACGAGTGTTGCGCGGTGATGTCGGTGCTTGGCCAGTGCCCGCGAAAGTTTTCATTATTCAGGGAGCTAACCCAGCAGTCACAGCTGTTGATCAAGTTGGCATGCTTGCCGGTTTGGCGCGCGAAGAAGTTTTCACGGTGTTGCATGAACAAGTGATGACGGATACGGCTAAGTATGCAGATGTTGTATTGCCGGCAACCACACATTTTGAAGTGCACGATGTGGTTGGTTCGTATGGTTCGTATTCGGCGCAGGTGATTGAGCCTGTGATCGATCGAGTCGGTGAGTCACGAACAAATAACGAATTCGCAGCGGCGCTAGCACTTCGACTTGGTTTTGGCGTGGATGAATTTAATGCTGATCCTAAAATCATTGCTGAGCGAATCGCAAGTCAAAAAAACCAACCAGTGCAATTTCGCGCACCAGGATCAACGGTGCAGTTTCGTGATACTTGGCCAAGTTTTGATGGCAAGCGCGCGCAGTTGTTCGCTGCGCAAAGTGAGTTGCCGTTGCCGAAATTTATTGAAAGCGGTTCAGTAAAAAGTTATCCGCTTGTTCTGCTCAGCCCGGCTACTTCGCATACGATCAATTCAATGTTTGCCGACACTGATCCACCGCGAGTAGCGATTTATATGAATCAGCAGGATGTGATTGCTCGCAAACTTAGCGATTCAACACGAGTTAAAGTTTTTAACGACAAGGCAACTCTTGAAATTGATTTGGTGGTTGATCAAACGATGCGACCAGGGGTGTGTTCAATCCCTAAAGGATTATGGTTGCGCGCCACAGGGCAAGGCGTGACGGCAAATGCTTTCGCGCCTGACGACTTGAACGACCTTGTCGGCGGTGCATGTTTTAATGATGCACGAGTTGAGGTGACGGCAGTTTGAAGCAAGTCAAAAAACAAGTTTCAGTTGTGGTCGCTCTTTTGCTCATCGCTAGTTGCGCATCGCTGACCGGAGATAACAGTTCAGGAGTGATGTCTGGAGTCGGGCGAATTCCGGGTTATGACTTCGGCACTGCGATCACGCTTCCTGAAGGCTTCGAACTTGATTTGCCAGACATCAAGGGTGGCCTAATTGGCACCAAAGCCGGTGGCAATCGATTATTAATGATTGGCGACTCAATTATGGCGTCAACTGCAAAGCGCTATGGCAATGAGATGTGCAATGCACTCGTGCCGCTGGGTTGGCAAGTTGCAGTTGAAGCTGAGGCCAGTCGATTTGCCGAATTCGGTGTTCGTGTTTTAGATAAACGGATGAACGCCGAATCTGGTTGGGACGCTGCTGTCGTGTTTCTTGGCTCAAATTATGAAGGCAATAAAGAGTCGTATGGCAAACAGATGCGCAAAATTATCGAAAAATTGACGCCACGCCCAATTCTTTTGGTGAATACTTCATTGTTCAGAAACGCCCAGCGTGATGTCAATCAGGTACTTGATGATTTCGCGGTTGAGTTTAAAAATGTCTCGATCCTAGATTGGGCGACAATCTCTAAATCAGACGGTGTTTTAGCGCCTGATGGTGTGCATCTTTCTAAAAATGGGCGAAGTATTTTTTCAGTAGCCGTCGCTAGAGCACTTGACATTGCACCGTTTCGTGAGGGTGAATGTCTAGATGCGAAATTTAGAGATGACTCGGCAGCCGGCAAAGGCGTAATGCCGCCTGCGGGCGAGGTCGTTGACGATTCGTTGACGCAAACCACGATCGCTGGTGCTCAGGTTGCGCCGACGGTACCGACTCAAACTACGACGCCATAACTTATTTACTTCGGCTCTAAGAACCACTGTTGCGTTGAGTAATATTTGGTTCTCAATTCTAAGAAAAGGTGAACATGAAAATCGGAATCTTCGGTGGAACAGTTAACTCAGGAACAGTTGACGATGTCGTTAATGAGGCAAAGCAAGCCGAACGTGATGGCTTTGCAAGTTATTGGGCGCCAAATATTTTCGGCCATGATGCGTTGACCGCACTAGCAATTGTCGGTCGCGAAGTACCACGAATTGAAATCGGCACGAGTGTTGTGCCGACTTATCCACGTCATCCAATAGCGATTGCACAACAAAGTCACACAGTTAATGCAGCATCTAAAGGCCGACTCTGTCTGGGTATCGGATTAAGCCACAAAGTTGTTGTTGAAGGAATGTTAGGTCTGTCGTACGACAAACCAGTTCGCCACTTACGCGAATATCTATCTGCGTTGATGCCACTCGCTCGTTGCGAGGCGTCTAATTTTGTTGGCGAGACGTACACGACGAGAGGCTCACTGTCTGGTGTTGGCTCATCGCCGTTTTCAGTTGTTGTTGCAGCACTTGGGCCACAATTGTTGAGGGTTACTGGTGCGCTTGCCGATGGCACACTGACTTGGTGCACTGGTCCAAAAACTTTGCAGTCGCTGACTGTGCCAACAATTAACGAAGCCGCAAAAATTGCGGGTCGAAAAGCCCCGAGAGTTATTGCAGCGTTACCGGTGTGTGTAACAAATGATGTCGCTAAAGCCTTAGAGATTGCTGCAAAGGCATTTGTAATTTATGGACAACTGCCGAGTTATCGAGCAATGCTTGATCACGAAGGAGCGGCAGGCCCAGCCGACATTGTTATTGCTGGCACTGCCGAACAGGTCAAGCAACGCGTTGCAGACCTCGCTGGAGTCGGCGTAACAGATTTTGCCGCGGTCGAATTTAGTAGTGACCCCGACGAAATTGCCGCAACTCGAGACGCAATGAAATCACTTATTTAATTTTTTAACGGGTTTTGATTTTTTCTTTTTCGTCTCAGTAGCTTTTAGTTTTGAGCGTGCGGCAGCGCGGGCTTTGGCTTGAGCGGCAGTAATTTTCGCGTGATGCGCTCGGCATAAAACTTCTAATCCACCGACGCCATCTTGATCGGGATTCAGATGGTGATGACAGCCTGGCCCGTACCCGCCACCATTGCGCGCTGAGATGTGATTGACTTCGCAATCGCGGCGCTCGGCTGTGCAACCTTGTTGTTGGCAGTGATATTTCGCACGACGCTTGGCGGCTGATCGGGCAAAACGCCAAATGTGATTTCGTTGCCACTCGCGTGCACATTTGTTAGAGCACCAAGTTCTTCGGCGAGTTGATTCAATTAATTGGTTGCATAACTGACATTTGCCAGGTTCGCCACTCCATGCGCCAAGTGGGCAAGAAATTCGTTCTTCGACTAGCGACACTATTTGCGAATTTGAACTGTCGTGCCGTTTGCTGTGGCGTTAACAATTTCGAAAAAATCGTTACCTTTGTCGTCGACCACAATGAAGGCAGGGAAGTCTTTAACTTCAATTTTCCAGACGGCTTCCATGCCGAGTTCTTCGTACTCGAGAACCTCAACTTTGGTGATGCAGTCTTGCGCGAGTCGCGCTGCCGGGCCGCCTATTGATCCGAGATAAAAACCACCGTGTGTTTTGCAGGCTTGAGTAACTTGTTTTGACCGATTGCCTTTGGCAAGCATGATCAAACTCGCGCCTGCACTTTGAAACTCGTCAACGTAACTATCCATTCGGCCAGCAGTTGTCGGGCCGAAAGACCCAGATGCAAAACCTTCAGGAGTTTTAGCTGGGCCTGCGTAGTAAACGCAGTATTGCTTTAAGTAGTCGGGCAAGCCTTCGCCTGAGTCAAGTCGTTGTTTGAGTTTTGCGTGTGCAATATCGCGCGCGACAACCATCGGCCCAGTCAACATGATTCGTGTCTTTACTGGATACTTCGAAAGCGTGGCGCGTATTTCGCTCATCGGGCGATTCAGGTCGATATTGACAACATCAGTCGATAACTCATTGTCAGTTATCTCGGGCAAGAATCGTGCTGGGTCTTGTTCAAGTTGCTCGAGAAACACACCATCCTTGGTGATCTTGCCAAGCGCTTGGCGGTCAGCGCTACATGAAACAGCCATAGCCACAGGGCAACTTGCGCCGTGGCGCGGTAAACGAATGACGCACACATCATGACAGAAATATTTTCCGCCAAATTGTGCGCCGATGCCTGTTTGCTGTGCGAGTTGCAGAACCTTTGCTTCAAGTTCGACGTCGCGAAATGCATGTCCAGTTGGCGAGCCTGCTGTCGGTAGAGAGTCTAAATATTTTGTGCTGGCAAGTTTTGCGGTTTCTAGCGCAAACTCAGCCGATGTGCCACCGATTACAACTGCAAGGTGATACGGCGGGCATGCCGACGTGCCAAGAGTTTGCATTTTTTCAAAAAGCCAAGGCAACAAAACTTTTTCGTTAAGTAGTGCTTTGGTTTCTTGAAACAAATAACTCTTGTTAGCAGAGCCACCGCCTTTTGCAATAAACAAAAACTTAAACTCATCGCCATCTGTGGCGGCGATTTTTATTTCTGCCGGCAAGTTCGTATTTGTGTTTACTTCTTCGTACATCGTGATCGGCGCGAGTTGGCTGTAGCGAAGATTTGATGTTTGATAGGTGTTGTAGATTCCTTGGGCGATTGCTTGTTCATCACTACTATTTGTGAAAACCATCTGACCTTTTGATGCTTTGACAATTGCTGTACCTGTGTCTTGACACATCGGTAATACGCCGCCTGCGGCGATACTCGCGTTCTTTAAAAGATCGAGTGCAACAAAGCGGTCATTGGCGCTTGCTTCTGGATCTTTGAGAATATTTGCGAGTTGTTGCAAATGTTCTGTGCGCAACAAATGTGCGATGTCGCGCATTGCCGTTTGAGTGAGCAAAGTGATCGCCGACGGATCAACGCGAACGAAACTTCCGAGTTCTGTTTTGACTTGTGAGACACCATCTGCAGAAATTTTTCGATAGACAGTTTTGTCTGGCCCGAGCGGTAACAATTTTGAATTAACAAATGGTTCTGGTTGTTTAGTTGCCACAACTACAGGTTATTGAACAAACACACTTAGACGAGTGCAGGTGAACCTTTGAACGTGCCAGGGTCTCCTGCAACTGGGATGCTGGGCTTACTCCACGAGACTGCGTCGGCGATGTGTGCTGCGACACTGCTCCAGGCTTTGGCGTTCCATCCTTGAGCGCTAACTGGGATACTGCCGTCAATTTGAATGTAAACAAATGCAGGCAGTTCTGTTGCGCCGAGTTGTTTAACAAAAGCGCGATCAGGATCACAGAACACTAAAAATTCTTCGGCGTGTGGTCCGAGAAATTCGCGGGCTTCTTTTGGAGTTGCAGTGATCACAAAGTTTGTTCGAACTGATGCACCTGCGAACTGTCGCAAAATGCGCACGGCGGTTGGCAAGATCCACGCACTTTCATTTGTGAACGGGTCGAGCACAATCGTCGCGAGGTGAAAAGTTGTCAACCATTGCTCAAGTGGACGGGCCTCGCCGTTGAGCGGTTGCAGTTGGGTGTCGGGGGAAGTTTGAATATTCATATACGACGACCGTAGCAAGTCGGCAGTAGCGTTTTGGAAATGCACCCGATTGAGCATTTACGGTATGTGGCGCGGGCGCGCGGGGCAGACCCTGTTTCATTGGTTCGAGAAACGGCTTCGGCCTTGGGTGGCCTAAGTCACGAGCCGGCGGGGATAGTTCTTGTTGTGCGTCGGATTGTGCAGAGGCATCCGACTACTGGCCCGTTGTGGTGGTTGTGCAGTCACGTTCTTGGGGCGAATGATCCGTTTGATGCGATACGCCGCTGCGAAGATGAACTTGAAGCCGACAAAACTATAAAAACTTTGCGTGATCTAGTGCCGCAAGATGCAGTTGTATGCGTTGTCGGCTGGCCTACGGCAACTTTGCATGCTCTAGCGCCGCGGGGTGATCTGAAAATTTTCATCGTCGAGAGCAATGGTGACGGTGATGCGGCTGTTGATCGATTGCAAAGAATTGATGTTGACGCAACTTTGGTTGAACATGAAAATCTTTCACAAGTGATTTCGCAATGCGATGTGGTGATCATCGAAGCCTTGGCGACCGGCGCGTCTGATGTGTTGTGTAGCGGAGGAAGTCACGCAGTTGCTGCGCTCGCATATTGCGAACAAAAATCAGTTTGGTTAGTTACATCTTGTGGCACGCGGTTGCCTGAAGCATTGTGGACAGGCATGCTCACCGATGTGCGTGCTGATTTTGAAACCCCGGTTGATGTTGTGCCCGTATCACTAGTCACGCAAATTATTTCGCCCAACGGCGTGTCAAAAGATGTTACGACGCCGTTTACCGCCGAGTGTCCGCCAACTACCGAACTTCTGCGCCGCAGCGCAATGTAATCGCGCTCGTGTCACAGCCGATGTAATCGCGCAAAAGATAGTATTTAAATATGTCACCACGCTCACGAGATCTACCACGCCGAAGTTGTTTATCAATCCCAGGTTCATCAGAAAAGATGATGGGCAAAGGACCAGGCATTCCCGCCGACATGGTGTTCTTAGATCTTGAAGATGCTGTTGCACCAAAAGAAAAAGAAGCTTCGCGCGCGAAGATTGCGACCGCGATTCGTACCCAAGATTGGGGTGACAAAGTTATGTGTGTTCGCGTCAATGACTGGAGCACAAAGTGGACAGCCTTTGACATAATCGAAGTCGTTGCTGGTGCGGGTGAGCGACTTGACGAAATCATGTTGCCAAAAGTTGAGACTGCGGCGCAGATTGTGGCGACAGATTTGTTGTTACGTCAAGTTGAAATTGCAAATGGCTTGCCGATTGGTCATATCGGTATCGAGGCGCAAATCGAAACTGCTCGCGGGCTAATCAATGTCGAAGAAATTTGTGCCGCAAGTTCTCGAATAGAAACAATTATTTTTGGACCAGCAGATTTCGCAGCCAGCATGGAGATGCCCGTGCTAACAGGCGGAGTGCAAATCGCAGAATATCCTGGCGACCACTTTCATTATGTGTTCTCAAAAATCTTGATGGCAGGTCGCGCTAACGGTTTACAAGTTATTGACGGTCCGTATCTCTACATTCGTGACTCTGATGGCTTTAGAAATTATTGTCAACGCACACGCACACTCGGATACGACGGCAAGTGGGCACTGCACCCAGATCAAGTTTCAATTTTGAACGAAGTTTTTTCACCGACTCAAGAACAATTTGACAAAGCGTGGGCGATTTTGGATGCGTATACGACTGCAACTGAAGGCGAAGGCAAAGGCGCGGTTATGTTCGGCGAAGAAATGATCGATGAAGCCAGTCGCAAGATGGCTTTGAAGTTTATTTCGCGCGGTGGTCGCGCTGGTTTGAAGCGCACAAAATAACTGAGCGCATAATATAACTAAGCACAGAAATTTTTGGGCCCAAAAAAATGACAAAACGTTTTGATGCTTTGCTTTTTGACGCAGGCGGAGTCTTCGTCGTTCCTGATCCGTTGACCACTGGCATGGTGCTTGAACCTTTCGGCGGTTCAACAAATCTTTCAGTGCTTGTGCGATGCCATTATGCAGGCATGGCAGCAATTGATGCGGCGACCGCATTACAGGCCGCAGATTCAATAGAACGAATTTCGTGGAGTTCATATCGTGAGGCATATGCGCGTGAGGCGGGCGTGCCAGAAGAAAAAGTTATAGATGCCGCGGTTGCGCTGCTAAAAGTTTTTTCCGCATTTTTGTGGCGGTTTCCATTGCACGAATCAGTTGCCGGCCTATGGCGATTACATTTGCTCGGCATTCGCATTGGTATTGTCTCAAACGCCAGTGGCCAAATTGAACGAACCTTGGCGAACGAAAATATTTGTCAAGTTGGCGACGGCTCAGGCGTGCCAGTTTTGATTGTTACTGACTCGCACGTTGTCGGCGTGGCTAAACCAGAGCCAGAAATTTTTGACGAGGCGATTACTGTGATGAATGTGCCGCGCGAGCGGATCGCATATATCGGCGACTCGTATATCAACGATGTTGGAGGTGCCCGTAACGCAGGCTTATCACCGATTTTGCTTGACCCGTATGGGTTGCATGATGGTGCTGACTGTGAGCGAATTAAAAGTCTGCACGACTTAACTGATTTCGCTAGTTAACTAGCTAGCTTTTGCAGTCTCAACCATTCGTCGCGCAATAACTTTTAAGCACAAAGTTTCATCAGCACCTTCAAAGATGCTGAGCACTCGAGCATCAACAAATAATCTGCTCACCGAATATTCTTCGGCGTAGCCGTATCCGCCATGAATTTGCATCGCTTCACGCGTCACCCATTCGGCGGCTTTGCAAACATAAGCCTTAACCATGCTGGCTTCCATCGCGCCTTCACCTTTGCCCATCATCTTGGCAACCGCATAGCTGAACTGCCGCGAGCCTTGAATCACAACAGCCATTCGTCCGAGTTTGACTTGGGTCAATTGGTACTCGGCGATGTTGTTGCCAAAAGTTTTTCGATTCTGCGAATAATCAACCGCTGCTTCGTATGCAGCCTGCATCACGCCAACCGCGCGTGCTGCCGTTTGTAGGCGGCCATTTTCGAAGCCTTCCATCTGATAATAAAAACCCTTGCCGAGACCGGCAGTTTCACCAATCAGATGATCTGCTGGCACCCACCAATTTTCGAGTGCGATCTCGTATGAGTGCATTCCGCGGTAGCCGATCGTGTCAATTGGTCGACCTTCCATTCGGCCACCTGAAGGTTGATTGAAAACAAAACCGTGTGCATCGCCGCGAGGCTTGGGCACAATCAGCACACTTAATCCTTTATGAGATTTTGAGCGGTCTGGGTCGGTACGGGCGAGCAACATTAAAACGTTTGCACGAGCCGCAAATGTGCACCAAGTTTTTACGCCATTAATTAGATAGCCATCTTTGCCGTCTTGTTGTGCAACCACTGCGGTCGTCTTAATAGAAGCGACATCGCTGCCATAGTCGGGTTCGGTAACTGCAACTGCGACCATTACTTCTGCAGTAGCAAGTTTCGGCAACCACGAATGTTTCTGCGCTTCGGTGCCACCCTTGACGAGCGCGCGAGTGAGAATTTCAGGGCGAGTGATCAGCGAACCGCCAATGCCAAGAGACGCGCGAGAAAGTTCTTCGGTGGCGATGCAACTTGCCATATATTCGCCGTCGCCACCTTCGCTGAAGCCGCCGTACTCACTAGGTATTGACAAACCAAATGCACCGATCTCTGCGAGACCAGAAATAATTTCTTCGGGCACGTCAAGGTTTTCGCGGTGCACATGCTCGGCATGCGGTGCAATTACTTTGGCGGCGAAACTTCTAAAAGTATCTTGTACCATTTCGTTGTCGTCGTCTAAATATTTTTTACCAGGTTTGGTGGCGAGCGACGAAAGCAAATTAGGGTCACGATATTTTTCGACAAAGTCGTGCGACTCTGCAAGCGTTGATGGATCAACACCCCAAAGTTTTTCACGGCCGATTAATCGCGAAACTAAATCATGCACCATGTCTGCAACAAATGCGCAGGTGAGTGTTGCCTCAAGTTCGCCTTTCGCGCCGTAGTCAAGCATCGAGCGCGCAGTTTCAACTGCTGCGCCAGCGTGCGCGAGATCGTATGCAAGAACTTGCTGTGTGTCTGGTCCGCCAGTTGCGATAAGAGTACGCACACCTTTGCCGATAATTGCATCTGAAAGTTCAATTGCGCGTGCCGCGATAAGTAGATCTGCTGTATTTGAAGTATTAGTCATCTCCTCAACGCTACTTATATGTAATGAAATTGTCTTCATTCAGCCGTAATATGGGCAGATGAGTTTCGTCCCGCAACGACTCAGGTTTACTGCATTACGAGCTTCATTGCGTTGGGTGCGTTGGGCAATTTTCGCCTTGATTTTGTGGATTTTTGTGATACCGATCGTGCCTGGATTCGGCGATGCACTGAAGAAACTCAGCGAAGTTAAAACAGAGTGGCTCGTATTGGGTATTTTCCTCGAATTTGCTGCGCTGTTTTTCTATTCAATGCTTACCCATGTTGCGCTTGGTGAAGATGCGAGAAAAGTTAGCGTCTGGACATTATTTAGAATTCAACTTTCAACTAGGTCGCTCGGAAGTCTTGTGCCTGGAGGTTCGGCTGCGAGTAATGCCTTGGGTTTTCGAATGCTCACACTCGCCGGTGCCGAAGGTCGCGACGCTGGTTTTGCACTTGCGACTGCAGGTATCGGTTCTGCGGTTGTGCTCAATGTCATATTATGGGTTGGGTTGATTATTTCGATTCCGGGTCGCGGAGTAAATGCTTTTTACGGAACGGCTGCAATTTTCGGCGTGATAATCATGGTTATTGCTGCTGGTGTCGTAGTCGGATTGGTGGATCGCCAAGGTCGTGCTGAGCGAGTGATGCGATGGATTGCCCGTCGTTTGCACTTCGACCAAGATAAAGCTGGCGAAGTAGCAGTCCATCTTGGCGAAAGATTGCGTGGATTAAGAGCTGAGCCGGGTTTACTTGTTCGCGTTTTGTCATGGGCGCTACTCAACTGGGGTCTTGATATTGCTGCTCTATTTGTTTTTGTTAGGGCTTTCGGTGGCTCGGTAAGCATCATTGGCCTTGTGATCTCATTTGGTCTCGCAAATATTTTCGCTTCAATTCCGCTCACACCCGGCGGACTTGGTCTAGTTGAAAGTATTTACATTCCGTCTCTTGTCGGTTTCGGACTTTCAACGACAACTGCGACTGTCAGCGTTTTAAGTTATCGCCTTGTGCAATTTTGGTTGCCTATTTTGGTTGGGGGCGCTTGCTATGTAAGTTTGCGATTTGGAAGATTTGCGTTGCAACAGGCCGGCGAATTGAAGTCACTCAAGCGTTATGCGGATGTCGGAAACGCAAGTCGTACCAGTCGGATTGAGTGGGTCGAACGAAATGCTACAACTGACCGTACTAGAGATATCACGTTGCCAAAATATGATCCGCGTTACGGACTTGCTGAAACCGATGAGATACCTGTGTCTCGTGAAATTCGTGATGAACGACGTCGCAGCAATTAGCGTGTAACTCGTGACGATTCACGAACGACCATTTGGAAGATATTTAGAAGATTTTATAGTCGGCGATGTTTATCGACATTGGCCAGGCAAAACAATCACTGAGGCTGATGATCATTTGTTCTGCATGATCACTATGAACCATCACCCGTTGCACACGAACGATTGGTTCGCTGAACAAAGTGTGCAGGGCCGCAATGTTGTTGTTGGCAATTTGGTTTATTCGCTTGTTCTTGGTATGAGCGTGCCAGATGTGAGTGGCGCGGCGATTGCCAATCTTGAAGTTGAAACGCTGCAACACAAGCATCCAACTTTTCATGGCGACACGATTCATGCCGAGACTCGTGTGCTTGAAGTTAAACCTTCGTCGTCAAAACCTGATCGTGGTGTTGTGACAGTTGAGAGCAAAGGTTTCAATCAAGCAGGCAAAGAAGTTTGCTACTTTCGCCGACGCGTTTTAGTTTGGAAGCGCGACAGCGCACCAACTCGTGCGCGACCGTACAACCAAGACGACGCCTGGGATTAATTAATTAATTATTTCTAGTTGTTTGTAATTGCTGCGACGATCGACTCGTAAGCCGAGTCGGCAAGTGCACGCATTTCGTCGTCGGTGCGATCTTGAATTGGGTGCGGAACGAACACGCGTTGCACAGTTGGAAAGCCGAGTGCATTCGCTTGAGATTCGGCAGCCTGAACAAAAACATCTGAGGCGATAAACATCGCTGGCACACCGCGAGTTTCAAGATCAACGATGTCGTGCACACTGCACGACGTACAACTGCCTCAATCGGCGAGCG
>JBAXAW010000058.1:0-13440 GCA_037142305.1 Actinomycetota bacterium | reverse complement strand
GTGAACGCCGAGATGGGTTTAACAAAGCGCCAGGGTGATGCGCGCGGCGGAGAGTACGCCAACGACCCGTTCAGTCATGGCGATGTCTACACAGCCGTTGAATGTGCAGCCGCGATTTTGGCGGCGCTTTATCAACGCGAAAAAACCGGAGTCGGCCAATACATAGATTTATCGATGGCGCAAACTTTGCTATACGTCAACGAACACGCACACGACGCACTTTGGGACAAGCCTGTTTCGCCAGATTCAATTCGTTCATTTCGCCCAGAAGATTATCCAGTGTTAACCACAGGCGATGGTGTCACCTCAGTCGTTAGTGGTCACCCAGCGGAGCGCGGCACTTTTGACTATTTTGTTGCGGCAATGAAAGCGCCACACCTTCTAGACGACCCACGATTCAGAACTGTAGAAACACGGCTCGCCAACTTAGACGCGCTGATGAAATTGATTGAAGATTGGGCACACACAGTCGCAACTGTCGGCGAACTCGAAGCTGAACTTGCCAAACACAAATTGGCAATGGGGCGACTCCGCAGTGTTGGCGAAGTCGCACAAACTGATTGGGCTAAACAACGTAACGCATTTATAGAAGTCAGCGATCGTGGTACAGGCAAAATCAAACTCCCAAATTCACCATGGATTTTCTCTGGCTCAGATACATCTACTCGCGGTGTGGCTAAATATCGTGGCGAAGACAATGAAGAGGTTATGCGTGAACTGCTTGGATTGTCAGAACAACAAATTAAAGATTTATATCAGCGTGAGATTTTGTCACAACGCCTGCCGAATAAAAATAGTTAACGACCTGAGTGGCCAAACCCACCGCCCCGATCTTCGCCTTCTAATTCGTCGACGACATCCCAAGAAGTTGAGACAACTTGCTGAATAATTAATTGCGCGATCCGGTCACCGCGCTTAACTTGATAGTCAACTTTCGGGTCAGTATTAATCATGATCACTTGAAGTTCGCCACGATAACCGCTGTCGATGATGCCGGGTGTGTTGACAAGCGTGACTCCATGTTTTAATGCCAGCCCACTGCGCGGAACTACCTGTCCAAAAAAACCAACAGGAATCGCCACCGCAATGCCAGTCGGCACGAGCACTCGTCCACCAAGAGCCGGTAACACTGCATCCACGCGAGCATGTAAGTCAATGCCAGCATCGCCTGCGCGGGCTTGGGCTGGCAGTGGTAGATCTGAATCCAATCGCTTTACAGGGATTGAGATTTTTTGTTGGTTATTAAACGATGGTTTTGCCACACTAGATATTAGAACCCGACGATAGAGCCCCGCAATCAACTGCAGGAAGTGCTGTACCGCCGAGAAAACTAATAGATTGCTTGGCGTGCTTGTATGGATGGATTTGGAGATGACGGGTCTTGACCCAGCGACCGAAGTAATCGTTGAGATCGCCACATTGATCACAGACGACGAATTAAACGTCATTGCCGAAGGCCCAGATTTAGTCATTTCTCAACCTGAGGCTTTGCTTATAGCGATGGATCCGTTCGTTGTCGAAATGCACACGAGTTCTGGATTACTGACCGCGATTCGTGAATCAACAGTCACGCTTGAACAGGCTCGTATGCAAACGCTTGAGTTTATAAAGAAACATGTTCCTGAACCACGCACAATACCTCTTTGCGGAAACTCAATCGGAACTGACCGAAGATTCTTGGCGAAATATTTACCAGAGATTGAAAATCATCTGCACTATCGCAGCGTTGATGTTTCAACAATTAAAGAACTTGTAAAGCGTTGGTATCCAGGGCTCGAAATCGCTCGACCAACAAAAGCTGGCGCACATCGCGCATTGGATGATGTAATAGAAAGTATTCGTGAATTAAAGTTTTATCGCGAAAATGTTTTTAAAGAAAAAACGATTACTCAAAAATAAGTTCAGTGACTGCCGCGACTTCGCCGTCGTCAAGTACATGCCGCAAAATAATTCGACCTTGCAAATTTTGTGTGACTATCTGCACTTTGTCGCCTGGGTCAATCGCTCCATGGTGTTCAACTGTCGCCCGTAGCGGCGCACGCTGGCCTGAGTTTGCACCCAAATATTCTTCAAGTACTTCCCAATATGCCGCATTGTTTAAATGACCCACTGCATCCATGTCGCTAAACCGAATCGGCCAGTCTTGTGATGTCGCTTTGTTGCTCGCTAAATCTGGCAAATTTCTGCCAATTTCTAGTCGCGATGAGATCTTTCTACCATTTGTGGCCGAAGAAAGTAGAGCAATTAAATCCTGTGACAGTGCCACTGGTTTCATAGTTTTGAAATCAACTCGCACCCACAGCGCGGCCGTCTCAATAACGACTTCACCAGCACACTTGATCTGTGTGCGACGCTCTGCCCAATGTGAACCCAATGCACCACACCAAGTTGTTAACGCAATTTCGTCTAAATATTTTGGAAACGAATTAACCCACATTTGTGTTCGTCGCACAACCCATGAATGTGGCTCGCTGTAATTTCCATCGAGTGAATCATCTGTCGCTATATCTTGTAAATACCGCGCAACTGCATCAAGACGAACGCGTCCCTTGGGTGTGACATCACCTAGGCGCACTTTACGAGATGTCGAGAACTTGCGACCAGACTCAGCAATTGGGCTCGGCAAAGTCGCTGATTGACTAGCTTCTGACATGATGAAACCCTAGCCAGTATTGGGTCTGATGGGTTTTTCGTGATAATGAAATTAAATCGCTTGGAATCTCATAGAAATTATGGTTTCATAGATACCTGATGTTCGCAATAGTTTCACACCCACTGGCAGTTGCCTCAATGCGTTCATTTAACGCGCGCTCGATTAAATCCGTGCGCACAGCCAGCAAACCTCGCTGGTTTAGCACGGCGAAAAGTTTCGTTGATTATTCAACCAAACAGCCAACCCGACATCTCGGGATGCACCTGACGTAAAAGATTTCACGTCGGAGAAATCCACGAGACCGTCGGGTGAAAACCCGGCGGTCTTTTTGTTTTTCCGGCGTGAAGCTATTCAAATAGCTGAACAAGCAAAATAACCAATAAAGCAATGCCCAACTAACGAATGAAAGGAACAGATAATGACATTATTAGAAACACAGTTCACACAAGACGAAATTGGCGAAAGTTTCAAATTCGCAATTGACGACAAACCGCAGTTTGTGCTCTCGGCAATGCGCTGCAACGACGGCAATGGCACATTGTCTTATTTGTTCTTTTCGGATGAATTCGTAGATGTTGCGCGAGCCAAGGCGATCTGTGCAAAGTGTTCAACTAAGGCCGACTGCCTTACTGGAGCACTTGCTCGAAACGAGCCATGGGGCGTTTGGGGTGGCGAACTTATCGAAGAAGGACATATTCGCACAACAAAGCGTCCACGAGGTCGACCAGTTACTAAGCCTCATACGGTGTTAACAATCAATGAGGTACCGCTGCCCGCACACTGGGTTGCATAATCGTAAAAACAAGTGTCTTCTTGCGGGTTCAATCGCAGTCGCTAGCCTGCTTTCGTGCCCGCAAGAACTCGAGATCTAAAGAAGATATTAATTACTTTTGGAGTTCTTTTAATTGCCGTAGTTTTTGCGAGTCTCCTTAATCGCGATAGCGCTTCTACTTATGTATTATCCAATGATGTCTCAAATGTGAGTAGCGGCATCGCGATAAACACAGACAACAAAGGTTCTCAACTAGCAGAAGTTAAGTTACAAACTGTTTTAGGCGAAACTATTTCAACTAGTTCTCTTATTGGTGCACCAACGATAATAAATATCTGGTATTCAACTTGCGAACCTTGTCGACGAGAACTTCCGGTTTTGGCGCAAGGTGCTTTGAAATACGACAACAAGATACGTTTCGTTGGCATCAACATTAAGGATTCTGCAAAAGTAGCTTCTGAATTTGCCGCCGACTACGGCGTCAAGTTTGAGATCTTTCTGGATGCCAATGGCGCATTTATCAGCACGAGTGGCATCAGCACTGCCCCTGTGACCTTGGCAGTCAACGCTCAGGGTTTGATCATTGACCAGATCGCTGGCGAACTAAGTACCGCCAAGTTAGACGAACTCGTGTCAGAGTTGTTGAAATGATTTTGGCTATTGAAGGCAACTTTGCTTACTCATTTATCTTGGGCGTATTAGCGGCTGTAAACCCATGCGGGTTTGTGTTGTTACCGACATATCTAATTTTCTTCCTAGGCGTTCGCGAAGAAACTGAATTGATCGCAAGCGAACGAATACGACGTGCACTAGTCGTTAGTTCAGGAATCTCAATTGGCTTTCTTGCAATATTTTTTGTCATCGGCGTGATCTCTCGTTTGTTTACACAATGGATTGAACTGAACGCGAAATATGCGGCGCTGGCGATCGGCGTAGTTCTAGTTATCGGTGGTGCACGCATGCTGTCGGGCTGGACGCCCAAATTCGCGACACCACAGTTGGGTGGCGCGCAAACAAAAACTTTTCGAGCGACAGTCGTTTATGGTGTGGCATATGCAGTGGCGTCAATCGGCTGCACGATCGGCTTTCTAACTACAGCAGTGTTTGGCTCAATTGCGCTGCATGGTTTTATTTCAGGAGTTTTAAGTATTTTGCTTTACGGATTGGGTATGGCGATGCTTGTAACAGCGCTAACCGTGAGTTTGGCGTTTGCTAAAACAGGCATCGTGACAATCATCAAGAACCGTCTTCACATAATTCAACGGCTAGGCGCAATTTTTGTAACTATGACCGGCGTTTATTTAGTGGTCTATTGGTACGGGGCAATCAGCGAAGAAAGATCTACAAGTTTTGTCACCCGAATCGAGCGTTGGCAAACAAGCGTTGCGTCGTTCTTGCAACAACAAGGCGCTTTTCGCTTGGCAATTGTGTTGACGCTGATTGTCATCGTCGCGATGGTCGTAAGTCGGCGCAAGGTCCGCACACTCGCATGATGTTCGCCAAGTTGTTGGCTCATCCAGATGTAAAAGAAGTAGTTGAACTGCGTGGCAAATTTGGCTTCATGGCATATCACGGTGGTGGATTAGAACACCTCACCGATGTCATCGCTCAAAAGTCTGCGGAGCAATCAAATTCGTCATATTACGGTGTGCACCAGCCACGAGGTTTGAAGTGGCATGTTCCATCACATGAAATTTCTCCGAATTTTTCAACCTCGTTACAAAGTTTTATTAATCACGTAGACATCGTTGTCACAATTCACGGCTTTGGTCGAGAAGGATTTTTCACGTCACTACTTTTGGGCGGACGAAATAGAAACTTGGCGGGGCACATGAGCACACACTTGAAACAACATCTGCCGATGTACGAAATCTGCGATGACCTTGAAACTATTCCAGTTGATTTGCGTGGATTGCATGATGATAATCCTGTGAATTTGCCGCGGTTAGGCGGTGTTCAGATCGAGTTGCCTCCACGCGTTCGTGGAGTTGGCAGATTCTGGAAAGACTGGGTTGGCGATGGTTTGACACCTCACACAGAGTCGCTGATTACAGCGCTTGTTTCTAGTTCTAAATCTTGGCAGAATCAAAAATAGTTAAGGAGCAAGACGTTCAATTCGCCACGACGAATCACTAGTCGAACGCGTATAGACGAAACGGTCATGCAAGCGACTTGGTCGGCCTTGCCAAAACTCAATCGTTGTTGGCACGATGCACCAGCCACCCCAGGTTTTGGGTCGTGTGACTGGTTTATCAGCAAACTTGTCACGAAACTCAACAAGTCGTTGTTCTATGAAGCCACGGTCTGGGATCACCTGCGATTGCGGAGATGCCCAAGCACCGATTTGAGATTCGCGTGGTCGAGATGCAAAGTAGTCGTCACTTTGTTGTTCTGACACTCGCTGTACTGTGCCTCGAACTCGAACCTGTCGATGTAAATCAAGCCAGGCAAAAACTGCGCTTGCAACCGGATTTGTTATCAGTTGCAAACTTTTCGCACTGTCGTAATTCGTATAAAACACAAAACCATTTTTGTCAACACTGCGTGCAAGAACCACTCGCGAATCTGGTGCCGAATTATTATCAACCGTCGACACAGTCATCGCATTTGGTTCAGCAACGCCCGCACTTGCTGCACCCTCGTACCAAATATTCCATTGCACAATTGGGTCAATATCTAAATCAGTGCGCTCTAAACCGGCTGTCTCATATTGCACGCGCCGATCGCGCAGACTCATGATTTGGCTCGTGAACTAGTTGAAATTACTTTGACGCCACGCATATAGGGTTGCAAAACTTCGGGTATCGCCACTGAACCGTCTGCCTGTCGAAAGTTTTCGAGAATCGCCGCCCAAACGCGCGGCACTGCCAGTGCCGAAGCATTTAGTGTGTGGGCGATTTCACTACCTTTTGCACCGGCATGCTTACAACGAATTTCTGCACGCCGCGCTTGATAATCGCTGAACCAACTAATTGAACTAACTTCAAGCCATTGATCGCAGCCAGGTGCATAAACCTCAATGTCAAAACTGCGGTGATGCGATTGACCAAGATCGCCCGTGCAAATTTCAAGCACTCGGTAAGGCAAACCAAGAGCAGCAATTGTTGATTCAACACGAGTTGTGAGTTCGATAAGCATTTCTGGTGCCTGCTGCGCTGTGGTCACTGCCAAGATTTCAACTTTGTCAAACTCATGCGTGCGTAACATTCCGCGCGTATCACGACCAGCAGAACCAGCCTCGCGTCGAAAGCACGAAGTATGTGCCATATAGCGAAGCGGCAAATCTTCGGCGTTCAGCGTCTCAGATGCATGCAAACTAGTCAGCGGCACCTCAGCAGTAGGAATGCACCACAGATCGTCACGCTCAATGGCAAATGCATCATCAGCAAACTTTGGCAGTTGACCAGTTGCCGTTAATGTGCTCGTTAAAACCAAACTTGGTGGACGAATCTCTTCGAATGCGTCAGCATTGCGGTCGAGTGCAAGTTGGCATAGTGCTCGGGCCATCGTTGCGCCAAGGCCACGTTGCATAGTGAACATTGATCCGCTTATTTTTGTTGCGCGCTCGTTATCAAGAATGCCTAGAGCCACACCAGTCTCCCAATGCGGTACACGCTGATGGTCAGCGAACTGTGCAGGCATTTGCAATGGTCCTTTAATGATTTTGTTGTCTTTATCGCCATTACCGTCACTCACTTCTGGGTGAGGAAGATTCGGAATCATTAACAAAACTTCGCGAAGCGCAAGGCTTACTTCGTCATATTCGCTTGCCAATTTCTTTTCTGTTTCGCCAAGTGCACGACTCTGTGTCATTAACGCTTCGGCGCCAGACTCGTCTTTGCTTCGCCTCATTGTTGCAACATCTTTTGACAATCCATTGACTTGTGCTCGAAGTGCATCCCGCTCATTTGTGATATCACGCAACCGAGAGTCAAGTTGTTGAGCCTGATCAAGATCGTGAATTAATGCTGGTTTGGCACGCCTTGCCATCGCTGCCTTAACAAACTCGGGTTCTGAACGAAGTAGTCGGACATCAATCACAACATCAGATTAGCCGTTAGATGTCGGCGAAGCCCTGTGAATTGCGTACTGTAATGGTGATGAATATCTCAAGTGAGTCGCGCCAAATCGCAATCAGCGTTCGCGAACTAATTGTCGACTACAAACTATTGCGCGCGGTCAATAATATTTCGTTCGATGCCAAGGCTGGCGAAGTCACAGTCGTAATCGGACCAAACGGTGCAGGTAAAACAAGCACGATGGAGGTCTGCAGTGGGGTGCGCACGGCCACGAGTGGCAAAGTCAGCGTGCTCGGGCTTGATCCTAAAAAAGATCGAAGCAAAATTAATTCGCAAATTGGCGTGATGTTGCAAGACGGTGGGGTCTACCCAAGTGCCCGAGTATTTGAAATCGCCCAGCACTATTGCAATCTCTATGGCAATCGCACAACAGCCGACGAATTGCTCGACGCAGTTGATCTGACTCAACAAAAAAAGACTTCATGGCGCAAACTTTCGGGTGGCGAAAAACAACGGTTGTCACTGGCGCTTGCACTCGCGGCCAAGCCACGAGTTGCTTTTTTGGATGAGCCAACTTCTGGCGTCGACATTTTCGGTCGCGACTTGATTCGTGGCATTGTGCGCCAACTAGCTAGTGATGGTTGTGCTGTAATCATGGCGACTCACGAACTTGATGAAGCACAACGAGTTGCCGACCATGTGTTGATGTTTCATAACGGCAGCCTGGTTGCTAACGCACCATTAACTGAACTTCTCAATTCGACAGGCGAAAATCAAACTCTCGAAGACATCTTTCGAAGTTTCGCTAAGAACTCGCCCATGTCTAAGTTGCGAGACGAGCAATGAAAATCTTCAGATCTCAACTGCGCCAGGAATTAACCGTTATGGCACGCAATGGCGAACAGTTATTACTGCTTGTCGTGATACCCGTAATGCTTCTGGTATTTTTTTCTCAGACTGATTTTTTGCCGACTATTGCTGGCAATAAGATCGATTTTTTGATGCCAGGCATTTTATGTTTGGCTGTTATTTCGACAGCGATGGTCAGCCTCGGCATCTCAACTGGATTTGAACGCAGTTATGGTGTGCTCAAGCGTTTAGGCACAACACCACTCGGTACGCGACGCCTGGTGATGTCCAAAGTTTCCGCAATATGTGTTATCGAGGTCGCTCAGCTCGCGCTTTTAATTATTGTCGGTCAGTTGTTGGGCTGGAGCCCGAATCGAATCAACTTGGCACAAGTTCTAGTGCTCTTGCTGGTCGGCACGAGTTGTTTTGCGGGCATTGGTTTAACGCTTGCTGGTCGGCTTCGTGCCGAGATAAACCTTGCAGCACAGAACGGTTTATATCTCGTGCTGTTTTTATTAGGTGGAATCCTGGTTCCGAATGACGAACTTCCGAAAACTCTCGGCAATGTTGCACAAGTCCTACCCAGTTCTCTGCTCAGCAGTTTGTTGCGCGATTCATTTAACAACAACACGTTCGATTCAACCAATGCTATTGCGCTCGGCGGGTGGGCATTCGCTATGTGTGCGTTAGCCGTAATCAGCTTTAAGTGGTCTGATTAACTTTTTACATTTGGGTCAGGTGCGGGAGGTACCCTCCCGAAAGCGTCTTGAACTTCTTCGAAAGTTAAGGTTGAATCTTTTTCAACATCTTTCGTCGAGAGATACGAACGATCACCTGAAAATGCGGGTGTGAATCGTTTGAAGAATATAAAAACAATAATCGCCCATATGAAAAAAGAGCCACCTATTTTCATCATCGCGCCAGCAACTTGTTGATCAGTTGTAACTGATACACCCCACACTCGAATAGCGATGTCGTAATGCTTATAGACAACGCCTTCGGCGAACGTCAGCCAGCCAGCAGGTACCGTCGGCACAACTGACATCAAGAATAAATAGATCATTTTTCCGCCCGATTGCAAATGCAGTTGTCGATCAGGTCCACAAATTGGCATCCATACAAGAAGTGCCGTAAGCACCAACGCCACATGCAGGCCATAATGCATCGGGGCATTTGAAACGCTGCGGTTCACAACATCTGGAATATGTGTGATCATCACTATCAAATTGAATGCGACACCGGCGATTACTGGCTTTGCTAAAAACGAGATCACCCGCCGAGCACGTCCGTGTCCGAACACAGATTCAAATAGCCACTTTGGGATTGCCAGTAACACAAGTGGCGGCATGAAATATGACAGCACCATGTGTTGAAACATGTGAACCGAGTAGAGATATTCTTCGGCGATGTCGTGCACTGGCCAGTCTGAAGCCAGCCACAACATCAAGATTGCGGCTATAAATGCATTGCGTTGCTTTGTCGTGATGACAGGGCCAGCCTTCACCACAACTGGGCCAATTACGCGGGCTGCGTATATGTATGCGCCGAACACAAATGCCACCAACAACCAAACTTCTGGATGCGGCTGAAATCGCCATGGATTTATCAGTTCGCTATTAGATAGATCAGCCAAAATAGCGATCATAATTTTGGTCTAAGTCGTTATTGAATGAAAAAATGAAAAGTCGCAAGAAAGGCTGCGTATACACCAACAGCCAAAATCAGCCCAGCGTAAAACATAAAACTAAATAACTTATTATCAAACTTTAAATGCATGAAATAACTCACGACCATAATAAATTTGACCGCCATCATAATTAATAGCGCAGGCAAAAATAGTGGACCAAAATCAACATAAACAGTTGAAACTTCAAGAGCGGTAATTGCCGCCAAGATTGCTGCAATTCGAACGTAACCGGCGTTGCTCATGCCATGATTTTCTGCATGATTTTCTGTGTGAGCGGCGCTAGCGGCAGTATGTGTCGTTTCTGTAGTCATGATCAAACCGGAATCAAATAGACAAGAGTAAAAATGATGATCCAAACGATGTCAACGAAGTGCCAGTAGAGGCCGATCATCTCAACTACCTCAGCTTTTTTACCAGGTACCTCACTCCGCTTGAAGATCCCTACAAGCGCCATCAACATAATGATTCCAACTGTGACGTGCACACCGTGAAACCCAGTGAGTGTATAAAAACTTGAGCCAAACAAACTTGTCGAAAAACCAAGACCTTCGTTATAAAACGCGGTGAACTCATAAACCTGTCCGCCGACAAATGTCGCGCCCAACAGCGCGGTCACTGTTAGCCAAAGATTTGTTTTGCGATCTTCGTTTTTGTGTGCTGCGCTCACAGCCAAAACCATTGTCAGAGAACTCATCAACAGAACAAAACTGCTTACCGAAGTAAATGGAATATCAAAAATTTGTGCTGGTCGTGGACCGCCCGTTACTCGACCTCGATAAAGCATGTATGTCGAAATCAAACCACCAAACAGCAAACATTCTGAACCCAAAAAGGCCCACATTCCTAATTTGACGTTAGAAATGCCTGTACTTGATTCGTGGCCGTGTACTGCCGCATCAGTCATCAGTGACCAACCTTGTCAAGTGCGGTCCCTTGTGAGGGGTTATTTTCGAAATCAGACTCAGGCGCCGTGCTTGGCTCTAAGGCCCAGCCAAAAGCAGCGAATAATAAAATCACTCCACCGACTACAGCAATTAAATGCGAGAAGATCATCCCGAAGGTGATTATTGGAACTGCGCCAGCCAAAACAATTGGCCAATACGACGGCGACGGCATATGAATATGTTTGTCGGCATTGCGTTCTTGCTCGGCCAAAATTTCTTCGGCTGTAGCAATCTGTCGCATCGTGTGCGTCGCAGGGTCTTCTTCGTACTTACGATGGAAGAACTCATCAAGGTGATGAACTGTTGGAATCACATCAAAGTTGTGCTCTTTCGGTGGGTTGCTTGTCATCCACTCAAGACTTCGCGAGTTCCATGGATCAAGCGGTGACTTTGTCGGATTGCGCGCGGTGATCACGACGTTGATCAAGAACAACAATATGCCTACGGCTAGAACAAACGATCCGATTGACGCAACCATGTTCCAGAATGCGAAATTAAACAAGCCTTCTCCTGCCCGCGCCTCTGTCCATTGGTACATGCGTCGTGGTTGACCTTGTAAGCCCAGAATATGCATTGGACCAAAAGTTAGATTCATCCCAATTACCATCAACCAGAAGTTCCAATTGCCAAGGCGTTCACTAAGCATTTTGCCGAACATTTTTGGCCACCAGTAATAAAAACCTGAGAAAATGCCCAAAACGGCGCCACCAAACAACACATAATGAAAGTGCGCAACAATGTAATACGTATCAGTTTGTTGCGTGTCTGACGGGGCTACAGAGTGAGTCACACCAGAAAGACCGCCTACCGTGAACAGCACGATCAACCCGATTGAGAACTTCATTGCAGTTGAGAAAACTAATTTTCCGCCCCACATTGTCAGCGTCCAGTTGATTATTTTTACACCCGTTGGCACGGCAATGGCCATTGTTGTCAACGAAAATACTGCAACCGAAACTGGTCCGAGTCCCGAAGCGAACATGTGGTGAGCCCAAACACCCCAACCGACGAAACCAATCGCTGCGCCCGAGAACACAACGAACGGATAGCCAAATAATGGTTTGCGAGAAAACACTGGAAGAACTTCTGAGACGATTCCAAATGACGGCAACACAAGAATATAAACCTCTGGGTGACCAAAGATCCAAAATAAATGCTGCCAAAGCAACGGGTCTGCGCCCGCCGCGACATCAAAGAAACGTGCGCCAAAGTTGCGTTGAAAAGAAAGTAAGAATAACGCAACGGTGATCACTGGCACCGCGAATAGCAACAAGAATTGCACAACTGTCATCATCCAAGTGAAGATTGGCATCTTCATCAAACTCATGCCAGGTGCTCGCATGTTTAGAACCGTGACAATCAAATTGATTGAACCAGTTAGTGAAGCAACGCCAGCGATTTGCAAACCAAAAGCCCAGAAGTCGATTCCGTGCGTTGGCGAGAAAACTGGACCCGAGTTTGGTGCGTACATAAACCAACCACCGTCTGCTGCCCCACCAAGGAACCACGACAGGTTGATGAAGATTCCGCCGAACAATAACAGCCAGAAACCTAAAGCGTTAATTCGCGGGAAGGCGACATCGCGTGCACCAATTTGTAGTGGGATGAAATAGTTTGCAAACCCCGCTGCCATTGGCATAACAAACAAGAACACCATTGTTGTTGCATGCATTGTGAACATCTGGTTATAAAGGTCGGCGTTTAATACTTTGCCATTTGGCGCTGCGAGCTGAAGTCGAATTAATAATGCTTCAACTCCGCCAACGATGAAAAAAAACATCGCCGTGGCGCCATACATTAAACCGAGTTTTTTATGATCAACAGTAAATACCCAAGCACGCCAACCAGTTGCAGCAACAGGCCGCTTGAGGACTCCAAAAGTTGAAGTCGGCGTAACAATAACCGGAACCATCACTTCTGTTTCACGCTCAATAATTGCCATAAATCGCTCTCTGTTTCTTGTGTTATTTCAAGGTTAAAAGGTAAGCAACAAGTTTGCTGATGTCATCTTCACTTAAAGCAAGATAAGGCATGCCTCGATACTTGCCACCAGTCGCCGCTAATTGTGTTGGATTTGCATACATCGGCAACATCGCAGGCGCGTTTCGCAACCAGGCACGCAAATCTTTTTGATTCAAACAATCTTCTGAAACGCCCGCAAGATACTTCGCGCCAATTACATCGCTTGAAGCACCCCAAACTTCGTCTCGACATTTTTTTGAAAGCAAATCAAAACTCGCGCCAGCGAAAGTATTGCGAGACATTAGATGCGATAAGTTTGGCGCAGCACCTGACCAAACGTTTTCATCTGGGGCAGCGATTGCTGGTGTACCGTCGGCGCGCATCAGACCATTTACTTGGTGACACCGTACGCACTGGTTCAAAAACACGGCCTCACCCTGTTGAGCAAGTGAGTCTTTCACCGGAGCAACATACTTGGCTTGTTGATTAGCAACCCACTTGGCAAAATCTTCTTTGCTCAATGCGATCGCTTCCATTCGCATGTTGGCATGTGA
>JBAXAW010000057.1:0-13524 GCA_037142305.1 Actinomycetota bacterium | reverse complement strand
CGCGTGTTGAGTGTAAATACTTGGTGCAGTTGCAGAAACTATTTTGCGACACATGCCGCGCGGAAATCTCACGCGAGTGCCAGTGACATCAGCGCCAGCGTCTTTGAACCGTGCAATCGCCGATGGATAATCGCGAACTTCAATGCCGACTTCTTCGAGGATTGTGTCAGCGTTGTGTTCGATGATTTCAAGGCCTTCATCCGAAACCAATTCGTAAGGTTTGATTAGCCGAGTGATGAACGCGTCTCGACCGGGCTCATGCGACGAGCGCATGGTTTGCCGACCTGCTCGCCCACCCGAACGTTTCGTGCGATCTACGTCAGTCATTTGTTCTAGTCTGCCACGCCGCCAGTTGAACGGCGACGGCGACCTGACCGTCCAGAGCCATCACTCGCCGACTCAGACCTAACTGGCAAATCAATAACTGTCGCAAGATTCGGAGTAAGCGCTGTTTTGTGTGGAAACGCCATTGCCTCAACAAAAAGTTGTTGAAACCGAGGCTCTGTTGCAGTTTCAATTTTTGTGACACCACGAACAGTTGACTCCATTTCATATCGCAACTTTCGAGACAATAGTGACTGCACCGCACCAGCACCAGCGGCATTGCCAACCGACCGCACACCAGCAACCGGGCAATCAGGCACGAGTCCAAGCACCATCGCATAAACCGGATCTATATGCGCACCAAATGCGCCAGCAAGACGAATGTCATGCACGACTGGTGAACCAGCATGTTCAACCAGCAAATCAATACCAGCGCGTAAAGCAGCTTTCGCTAATTGAATCGCACGCACATCATTTTGAGTTACATACAACTTAGTTTCATCTTTCTCGTAAAATAAATACGAGAAGGTGCGATCATCCGCAACGATGCGATTTGATTTTGCGGCAAGTTCGCCGCGAACAACACCGTCAGTATCAATGATTCCGCTTAGATACATTTCGCCGATGACTTCAATAATTCCAGAGCCGCAGATGCCAGTGATTGCTGTATCACCAAGTGACTCGACGAAACCTGGTTCGTCGCTCCATAACGACGAACCAATAACTTTTATGCGTGGCTCGAGAGTCTTGCGATCGATGCGAACATGTTCGATTGCGCCAGCCGTTGCACGCTGACCTGCACTTATTTGTGCACCTTCAAATGCGGGCCCGGTTGGGCTTGACGCAGCGAACTGATGAACAGTATTGCCGAGAACAATTTCCGCGTTCGTTCCGATGTCAACTAAAAGTTGCATTTCTTTTGAACGATGCGGCCCTTCAGCAAGGATTGCTGCCGCTGTATCTGCACCAACGTGACCGGCAATACATGGGCCGACATAATAACTAGCGTTCGGCAAATCAAGATCAAGTTCATTCGCCCAACCACTGACTGATTCGTTTGTTGCTAAAACGAATGGCGCCATTCCGAGCGGTGTTGGATCAATACCTAACACGATGTGATGCATAATCGGATTACCAACAATTGTGATTTCTAAAACACTCGCACGAGAAATATCCGCATTTGCAACAAGGTTGCCAACGAGATCATCAAGCGAAGTTCTAATCGCTTTAGTAAGTTCGGCATCTCCGCCTGGATTCATCATCACATATGACACGCGACTCATTAAGTCTTCGCCAAAACGAATTTGCGGATTCATTAATCCGTAACTACCAATTATCTCACCGGTCAAAAGTTCGCATAAATGACCCGCCACAGTTGTTGAGCCAACATCAACTGCGATTCCGTATGCGGCATCAACAAAGCCAGGCCACGCTGCAACTATCTGATCGAGATTTTCGGTATGACGAACCGCAACAGTTACTTCACCATCGGCTTTGGCCATCGCCGAGTGCAAAGTGCTGAGCGCGCGACGCGCGACTTGCGGCGCATTAACTTTGTGTTGTGTAGCAACTGCGTTGGCGAGTGCATCGGCGGCACTGACAGAGTCACCGAGTTGTGCTTCTGGAATTGTTAAGTAATACAGACTGAAACTCGGGTCAACAGTTATCGGCTCGAGATCTAAATCTTTTCGCACGATTTGCTTATGCACTTGACTAATCGCAGGTACATCAATGACTACATCGCCACAAATTCGAGCCGCACATCCAAGACGATTACCGGCAACTAGAGCACGCTTCGCGCGGTAGTTAGTTTCAGTTTCAGCAAAACTTGAAAGCGAAGATTCAGTGACTGTGACGCCCCATTTAGCGAAGACACCAGTTGACGGAGTTATCTGACATCGACCACAGATTCCGCGGCCGCCACAGACCGAATCGATATCTGCACCAAGTTGGCGAGCTGCTTCAAGAACAGTTACGCCGTCTTCAACTAGGCCATCAAGCCCCGATGGGGTAAAGACGACTCGTCGCTGCATTACTAATTACTCGGTCTTGCGTCGACCACGACTATTTCGAGCAGCACGATCAGCGTTAACTTCGTTCGGGTCACGATTCGCACGAATCCAAGCCGAGCAGTTCTCATCATTGCCAACAAGCACGTCTGCTGCCATCACGAGTGTTTTTACTTCTGGATGCATTGGATTCATGATCGCCGAAGTCATACCAGCACCAATTGCCATCGCCAAGAATGTGCCGGTGATGTTGTTACGCGATGGTATCCCGAAACTGACGTTTGACGCACCACATGTGGTATTTACTTTAAGTTCTTCGCGCAAGCGACGGATAATTTTAAATGCGGTGCGACCGGCATCTCCCATCGCCCCAATCGGCATGACTAATGGATCAACCACAACGTCGCAGGCCGGGATGCCATAATCGGCGGCGTGATTAACAATTTTTTTGGCCACGGCGAAACGCTCATCCGGATCCATGCTGATGCCTGTCTCATCGTTAGAAATCGCCACAACTGCAGCACCGTACTTAGCAACAAGCGGCAAGACGCGCTCAAGATTGGCTTCTTCACCAGTTACTGAGTTGACAAGTGCTTTGCCCTTATAAACAGCAAGACCTGCCTCAAGTGCGGCGATAATTGATGAGTCGATTGACAACGGCACATCAGTGATTGACTGCACGAGTTGAATTGCCTTTGCCAATAGTGCAGGCTCATCAGCCAATGGGATCCCTGCATTGACATCCAACATGTGCGCGCCCGCGACAACTTGAGCCAACGCATCAGATTCAACTCGACTGAAGTTTCCTTCTTTCATTTCGGCGGCGAGAAGTTTGCGCCCAGTTGGGTTGATGCGTTCGCCGATCATTACAAACGGACGACCAAAACCAATTACGACTTCTTTAGTTGCTGATGAAAGTATTGTGTCTGTCATAAATGTTCTTTCTCTATTCGTTTTCTTCGAGTTCTTCTAAAGCCAACAATGCATCAGTACTGATTGCCGAATTGTCAACATCGGCTTCGTATCCACCCGCGAATGCCAATCTCCCGAGTCGCTCACGCGAATATTCGCCGTCGAGTCGATCTGCTTCGCGTTGCGCCGCTTCGGCGAGGTCTCCAACTAGTGGCAAACTAATCCGACGCCACTGGGCTATATCTTCATCGGCCGTATAAATATGCGCCTTACGTTTCGCACGATCAATCGCCCGCTGAAATTTATCTGAGAGCTGGACTTGCTTGCGTTCGCGGCCGGCTTGCGCGTTTACTTGTGCCGGGATATCACGCCACATAATTACAATCACTTCGTTACTTCCGCGAGGCATTAGTTATTCTCCCTTGGTTTGATCTGATTTGCTCAGCGATTTAAAAGAAACTGGTATCGCGTCGGCAAAATATTTCAAACCGACATGGCGATGCTCGAACGACAGACCGAGTTTCTGTGCAGCCTCTTGACCTGCACGCACAATTTCTGGGTCAACAGTTTGAGAAAACAGCACGACACGACGATAGTTGCCAAAATAAGCACTAAGTAGTTCTGGATGATCTTCTAACCCAAGACCCTGCCAAACCAGCGCATCAAAATGCTTGGCGAGAAAATCAGTCAAATAAAAAGTGCCAGGTTCTTCATCATGTGCATTTAAGAAATCAGTCGTTCCGGCAAAAAACTCGTAACAGTGGGCGCCTGGCAAGCGACTAACTGCTGGATACTTTTCGAGAAGCAGATCTAAATGGCCACCTGTGCCACAGTCTGCATATGCAACAAAGATTGGCCGTGATTCATTTTGTTCAAGCAGTTCAGCGACTTGTGGCGTGATGTTCTCGGGACGGTTATGTAGATTCGCCGGCAGATACTTGATTTCGATGCTTTCTTCAACGCCTGATGCGCGCAACACGGCGCGAAGTTCAGTGGCTAATGCTCCACAAGCAATTATTAACGGGCGCGTGTCAGACGACATCGCAAACTAAAACTTAGGCGACTGATGGGCCAGGTGGTTCGGCATTTCGCAAACGACGAGCACCGACTAGTTGCTTTGCGGTTTCTGATGCCACCGCGGCGTCTCGACAATAAGCATCGGCACCAACAGCAACACTGAATTCTTCGTTCAACGGTGCGCCACCAACCAAAATGATGTATTTGTCACGAATGCCTTTTTCTTTCATTGTGTCAACAACGACTTTCATGTATGGCATTGTCGTCGTCAATAGTGCAGACATTCCGAGAATGTCTGGCTTGTGTTCTTCAAGTGCTGCAAGGTATTTATTAACATCTGTGTTGATACCGAGATCAACAACTTCGAAACCAGCACCCTCCATCATCATCGCGACCAAGTTCTTGCCGATGTCGTGGATGTCACCTTTGACGGTGCCAATTACAACTTTTCCGACAGACTCTGCACCAGTCTCCGCAAGAAGAGGACGCAAAATTGCCATTCCGCCTTTCATTGCATTTGCAGAAAGCAAAACTTCGGGCACGAATAAAATGCCATCGCGAAAGTCGATACCAACAATTCGCATACCTTCAACGAGTGCATCTTGTAAAACTTTTGTTGGTGACCAACCGCGATCAAGCAAAATCGTTGTGCCTTCAATAATTTCTGGTCCGAGACCATCGTAAAGGTCATCGTGCATCTGCGCAGTGAGATCGTCGTCTGATAATTGCGCGAGGTCGATGTCTTCGAATTCTTCGTTGCTCACAACTGCTCCATTTTAGGTTTGTTAGATAATCGGGGTTCTCTAGGTTCGCTGAGATCACTCGGCACAACGAAATGAAACGCTATCAGTTTGCGTGGCTGAAGAACTTGACCGACTGCGAAGATAACGGTGGATTGCCAAGAATTATGTCGGCTGCTTTCTCGGCAATCATCATCGTCGGCGCATAGATATTGCCGTTGGTGACATACGGCATTACCGAAGCGTCGACCACCCGAATGCCGGTCATCCCCCGCACTCGCATTGTCAACGGGTCAATAACCGACATCTCATCGGTGCCCATGCGACACGTACACGAAGGGTGATATGCCGTTTCGCCGTCGTGGCGAACCCACTCGAGAATCTCTTCATCTGAACTAACGGCCGGGCTTGGCGAGATTTCTCCACCGTCATAAAGCGCAAAAGCCGGCTGAGACAAAATCTTTCGCGCTGCAGCAATTGCCTCGACCCACTCTTGGCGATCTTGCGGCGTTGACAAATAATTAAGACGCAACTCAGGTTTAACACGAACATCTGCCGACTTAATTCGAACTGAGCCTCGCGAATTTGAATACATTGGCCCGATGTGAACTTGATATCCATGACCGCCAGAAGGTGCTGTGCCGTCGTAGCGCACAGCAATCGGCAAAAAGTGAAACATTAAGTTTGGATATTTGAAAGAATCGTTACCGCGGATAAACCCTCCGCCTTCAAAATGATTTGATGCACCTGGTCCACGACGAAATAACCACTGCAAACCGATCCACGGCCTCTTGTGTAACTTGAGATTCGGATTTAGTGAGACTGGTTGTTTGCATGAGTGCTGAACATAGACCTCAAGGTGGTCTTGTAAGTTTTCACCGACGCCTGGCAGATGATGCACTGGTTCGACGCCGACACTTTTCAAAAGTTCAGAGTCACCGATACCTGAAACTTGCAGCAACTGAGGCGAATTAAAAGACCCACCACACAAAATAACTTCACGAGCAGAAACAGTTCGCTTGCGTCCAAACGGTAATTCAAAATTCACACCCGTAACTTTTTTATCTTCGACGATAAGTTTCGTAACCAATGCTCGACATAAAACGGTGAGATTCTTTCGGTGCATAACAGGGTGCAGATATGCGCGAGCCGCACTCAGACGTCTGCCCCGACGAACATTGCGATCAAATGCAGCGAAGCCTTCTTGCTTGAAACCATTCACGTCTGTTGTAAGTTCGTGACCAGCCTGTTGAACAGCTTCAAAAAACGCACCAAACAATGGATTCTTTACTGGACCTCGCTCTTGCACGAGGGGTCCATCGTGACCCCGAAATTCGTCGTCACTATTCGCTGCTAAACAATTTTCAAGACGCTTGAAATATGGCAGGCAATGCGCATAATCCCATGTCGACATACCGGGGTCACTCGCCCATCGTTGATAGTCAAGTGGATTACCACGCTGAAAAATCATTCCATTGATGCTTGATGATCCGCCAAGAACTTTGCCTCGGCCCTGAGTCACTCGACGGTTGTTCATGTGTGGCTCTGGCTCAGAGACGTAAAGCCAATCGTAGAAACGACTACCAATTGGAAACGTCAACGCTGCAGGCATGTGTATAAATACATCCCACCAATAATCAGGACGACCCGCTTCAAGCACGAGTACTTTATTTTTCTGGTCAGCACTAAGTCGGTTTGCCAGCGCTGAGCCAGCCGAACCACCACCAACGATTATGAAATCGTAAACGGTTGAAGATTTCTTCAGAAGTCCCCTAACATGCGCGCGGCTTCAAGTGTGTTCTCGAGTAAACATGCAATCGTCATTGGGCCAGTGCCCCCTGGCATCGGAGTGATCGCACCGGCGATCGCTTGCACTGCTTCGAAATCAACATCGCCGACGATCTTGCCGTTGATTCGTGATACTCCGACATCGATAACAGTTGCACCAGGCTTAACGTGCGCCGCAGTTACCATTCGCGCCGCACCAGCAGCAGCGATAATTATGTCTGACTCTCGACAAACATCGACCATGTCGGTTGTTGATTTATGCGCGATAGTGACCGTGGCATCCGCACCACGACGCACTAGTAACAACATTTGTGGAAGGCCAACAAGTGCAGAACGACCGATGACAGTAACGCGCTTGCCGACAGTTGCAATATTGTGGCGCTCGAGTAAACGCACCACCCCAAGTGGCGTGCACGGCACATGGCCAGGCAACCCACGAACGAGTCGACCGAGTGATTTCTCTGTTAAACCGTCAACATCTTTTTCGATCGGTAACAAACTAAGCACCGCTTCAGTGTCAATATGTTTTGGCAGTGGCAACTGCACCAGGATTCCGTGGACTTGCTTGTCGGCAACCAAAGCAGCAACGGTTTGTTCAATTTGTGCTTGCGTTGAATTCTCGGGCAAATTAACGCCCTTAGAAACCATGCCAGCTTCTTGAGCTTTTTGGTGCTTGCTTTTAACATAAATATGACTAGGTGCATCGTCGCCGACGAGCACTGTTGCCAGACAAATTGCAGGCTTGCCAGCCTTTTCAATAGTTGTTTTAATCTTGGCAACGGTTTCATCGCGAAGTTGAACGCCGTCGAGCAAAATTGCCCCACCGGCGGTTCGAGCAGCAACTTGCGTCATGACAGTCCGACGATTTCACCGTTCGCGTCGAAGTCGATGATCGCTGCCGCCGGCTTTGTTCCGAGTCCTGGCATCGTGCGCATGTCTCCACAAATTGGATAAATAAAACCTGCGCCGATTGATGCTCGCACTTCACGCACATTTAGTGTGTGACCAGTTGGTGCGCCACGTAGTGAAGCATCACCCGAAATTGATAAGTGAGTTTTTGCAACGCAAATTGGCAATTTAGCAAAGCCGTTGTCGGTATATGTTTTGATCTGCTTGTTGGCAAGACTTGTGTACTCAACTTTTGCTGCACCATAAATTGTCGTTGCGATCTTCTCGATCTTTTCTTTGAGAGATGCGTCATCTGGGTACAAGAAGTGGAAACTGTTCTTGTCGTTACATGCTTCGACAACCGCCTTGGCTAAATCAACAGCACCTGCACCACCATCGGCGAAGTGAGTGCAAACTGCAACTCGAGCGCCGGCGCCTTCGGCGATTTTACGAATCGCTTCATGCTCTGACTTGTGATCAGTAGGGAAACCATTAATCGCCACCACTGGTGAAACACCGTGGGCTTTAACATTTTCAATTTGTTTAACAAGGTTCGCAGCGCCGGCAATTACGTCGTCAGGATTTTCTTTCAAAAGATCTTCTGGCAACGCCTTGCCAGCGACAATTTTGTATTTGCCTGAGTGTGCTTTAAGCGCACGAACTGTGGCTACTAATACGGCCGCATCTGGCACAAGACCAGAAGCACGACACTTGATATTGAAGAATTTTTCTGCGCCCATATCGGCACCGAAGCCAGCCTCGGTAATGAGGTAGTCACCCGAGTGAATACCGATTAAATCGCCAACAATTGATGAGTTGCCGTGCGCAATATTGCCAAACGGCCCTGCGTGCACAATCACCGGTGTGTTCTCAATAGTTTGCAACAAGTTTGGCTTGATCGCTTCGCCCATAATTACTGCCATTGAACCCGCGCCACTTAATTGTTCTGCTGTAACTGGTTTGCCCTGCGAGTTATAACCCACAACGATTCGAGAAAACCGTGCACGCATGTCTTCTTTCGAAGTTGCAAGCGCAAGAATTGCCATAACTTCTGATGCTGCAGTGATATCAAAACCAGTTTGACGAACTACGCCATCTTCTTTTGTGCCAAGACCGATAATTAAGTTTCGCATTGAACGATCATTGACATCCATTACTCGACGCCAAGTGATGTTGTTGATATCAAGATCTAATTCGTTGCCTTGATGTAAATGATTATCGACCATTGCCGAAAGCAAGTTGTGTGCAGCAGTTACTGCGTGAAAGTCGCCGGTGAGATGCAAGTTCAACAACTCCATTGGAATCACCTGGCTGTAGCCACCACCTGCGGCTCCGCCCTTGATGCCGAAAGTTGGTCCCATACTTGGCTGACGCAAACTGATCGTCGCTTTTTTGCCGATGTGCTTCATTGCTTGACCAAGGCCAACAGTCGTGGTTGTTTTGCCCTCACCAAGTGGTGTTGGCGTGATCGCAGTAACGACGACATATTTCGCTTTCGGTCGTGACTTCAAAGAATCGATCGCATCCAAATTTATTTTGGCGAGACTTTTGCCATAGGGCTCAAGAAACTCGGCGCCGATGCCCATCTGGGCTGCAATTTCTGTAAGCGGTTTAGCTGTAGCTTTGCGGGCGATTTCAAGATCAGATGGGAAACCCATTATTCCTCTTTCGTTAGTTTGATTATTTACATTGATGCGACCATCTACTCTACAGACACGAGATAACCGTCTAAAGACCATCTAGAGTCGCTAAAGTTTGGATCAGTATTCAGCACCAAATGTTTATACGGAGCAAAAAGTGGCACAAAAAATGACGAAGCAAAAATTTGAGCCATACTCGCGAATTACCGAGCCGATGGTCCGCGAAAATGGCAAGTTGCGAGTTGCTTCGTGGCAAGAAGCGTTAACTAAGGCTGCTACTGGTTTGGCCAACGCACGCGATGCGTTCTCACCATCTGCTGTTGGCTTCTTCTCATGTTCAAAATCAACGAACGAAATGAATTTCATCGCTCAAAAATTTGCTCGTGCAGTGATTGGCACGAACAATATTGATTCTTGTAATAGAACTTGACACGCCCCTTCGGTGGTCGGTCTGGCCACTGTCTTTGGAGCAGGCGGAGGAACTAGTTCATACGCCGAAGTAGAAACTACTGATGTAGTTGTGTTGTGGGGCTCAAACGCTCGCGAAGCACATCCGATTTACTTTCATCATGTGTTGCAAGGCGTTCGCAACGGAGCAAAGCTATTCGTAGTTGACCCTCGTCGTACTGCTTCGGCAGAGTTCGCCGACATTTGGCTTGGATTAAATATCGGTACCGATGTCGCGCTTTCAAACACGATCGCTCGCGAAATTATTCATGCTGGATTGGCCAACAAAGAATTCGTTGAAGGCAGCACAACGGGTTTCGTTGAATACGCCAATTCAGTCGAAGAATGGACACTCGAGCGAGGCAGCCAAGTGACTGGCGTGCCTGCAGATGCAATTCGCGAACTTGCACATGCCTACGCCAAAGCCGGCAGCGCACAACTTTGCTGGACACTGGGAATCACAGAACACCACAACGGTGTTGACAATGTTCTTTCACTAATTAATCTTTCGCTGTTGTGTGGACATGTTGGTCGCACAGGTGCCGGGTTAAGCCCGCTGCGCGGACAAAACAATGTGCAAGGTGGCGGCGACATGGGTGCGCTACCAAACAAATTGCCAGGTTTCCAAGATGTCGTGGACGATGTAGCCCGTGCGAAATTTGATCGACTCTGGGGTTGCACGATTCCACCAAAAAATGGCTGGAACTTAACGGAGATGTTTGAAGCAATGGAGCGCGGCGATTTACGCGCTGTATTCGTAATTGGCGAAAACCCGGCACAATCAGAAGCAGACGGTGCCCACGCCACACACTTGCTGAAAAATCTCGATTTCTTGGTTGTACAAGATATTTTCATGACAAAAACAGCCGAGCTTGCTGATGTGGTACTACCTGGTTCGGCATCATGGTGCGAGAGCGACGGCACGGTCACTAACTCAGAGCGTCGAGTTCAGCGTGTGCGTAAAGCGATCAACTCACCAGGCAACGCCCGCGATGACATTCAGATCATTCTTGACTTGGCTCGTGAGATGGGCCACGACTGGAAGTACGAATCATCAGAGCAAATTTGGGATGAACTTCGCAGCCTCTCACCAATGCATGCAGGAATGACGTACACGCGTCTTGCCGAACTCGGCGGAATTCAGTGGCCATGCTTCAGCGAAGACAAACTTGAACCGTCATTTTTACACGGGCGACTTTGGGATAAAGACCCTGCAAAGCGCGGCCGACTTGCTCCGTTCAGTGTGGTGATTGATGATCCACCGGTTGAAGCAACAACACCAGAATTTCCATTGCGATTAACAACTGGTCGTCGTCTTGATTCGTATAACACAGGTGTTCAGACTCGTGGCTTTGATAGTCCGTTGCGTTTTGGTGAAACGATCGATGTCTCACCAGAAGATGCTATTCAACTTTCGATACGAGACTCAGAAGTTGTGCGTGTGAGTTCGCTACGCGGCTCGCTTGAGGTGCCTGTGCGAATCGATAAGAGCCTGCGACCAGGTTTGGTTTTTATGTCAATGCACTTTCCGGATCAAGTGAATACGAACTTGATCACAATTGATGCAACTGACCCAAAGTCTGGCACTGCCGAATTTAAAGCGGCTGCCGTACGCATTGAGCGGTTAGATGTGCTCGCTCCTGTTGCTGGCGAATAGCTAGTTAACTAGCGCATTAACTAGCCCAATAACTAGGTCGTTAACTCGCCTGCTCGGGTACGAGCACAAATTTACCGACGTGTTTCTTTTCAAGAAACTCTCGTTGAGCCTGTGCTATTTCTCGCAGTGCAAATGTTTTTGCCACTAATGGTTTGATGCGACTCTGTTCAACATACGAAACGAGATTCGCAAACACTGGTTCATCCCAAGCAGTGCATCCAATGAGGTTTAAATCTTTCAAATAGAAATCACGCAGATCAAGATTCACTATTGGCCCACCAATAGCACCGGACGACACATAGCGACCACCGCGGCGCAAAACTTTCAACATCGCCTCAAACGTCGAACCACCAACATTGTCGACTACCACATCAACCGATTCTTCGCCAAGAAACTTAGCGATGTCTGCGCCGCGCTCAATGATTGCATCGGCTCCAATCTCGCGAACTTTTTGTGCTTTTGCTTTTCCGACAATCGCCGTAACTTTCGCCCCTCGAAGTTTTGCTAGTTGCACCACAGCAGAACCAACACCGCCCGATGCGCCAGCAACTAAGACATGTTCGCTTGCACAGACATTTGCGCGATGCAACATATTCTCCGCCGAGCCGTAACTGCATGGCAGTGATGCCAACTCGGTGTCACTCCAGTCTGAATTGATGGAGAAAATCTCTGATGCGGGCACTTTGACGAACTGCGCAAAGGCGCCGTCAAAATCTGATCCCATCCAGATATTGCGCATTGAGTTAAAACCATCTGGGCGCATACATGGTCGCACGATTACGCGTACGCCGATCAGTTGCGAATCAACGTCTGGCGCAACACCGACGACTCGCCCACAACAATCTGTGCCCTGGATAAACGGAAACGGCGTTGCGACATCCCACCCACCATCTTCATACCAACCGAGTCGGGTGTTTATTTCGGTGTTGTTGACACCCGCAGCAAGAACTTGCAGTAACACTTCACCAGCGCCAACGACAGGCATCGGTACATCGCAATAGACGAGTTTCTCGTAGCCGCCATTACCAGTCGTGACTACTGCTTTCATAACTAGATCGTGACTAGTCGATTAAAGCATCGGCGCGCAAACCCGCACGCTCAAGATGAATTGGTAGCACACGACCGTAAAGCTCTTTGGCGCGTTGCGGACTACTGACCATGCCGGGCTCGGCGACATAACTGAAAATAGCTACATAGCGTTTGCGTGAACCTGCCAACGGTGCCACACGATGCAATGAATACCTACCTTTAAATATTTGCAAATCTCCTGGTTCGAGTTTCAAAGTTCTGATCAAAGTTTTGTCGCCATCTAAAACTTTTTCAACAACGTCATAATTCTCATCGGTCAGTGATCTCACCATCGGACTATATTCAAAATCTCCTCCATGTTCGGCGTTCTGAATCGCCAAAGTCACCGTGAAATTATTCGTGTCAAAGTGCCACGGAAACCCACCACCCTCTTCGGCCAGATTCACCGTCACATCTGCCAATGGGTCCGCATATGGAAAAAACTTTTCTTCACCAAGCACCTCTTTGATGAACGGTGAGAATGTAGGCCAATCGAAAATTGCTCGAAGGATGCTTTCAGAGCCAAAGTTGTCTGCCGGCACAAATGCATTAGATCGATCGTAGAAACGGCGTAACGGATGAGTCAGTGGCAAGTCTTCACGATCGCTCAAGAAGTACGGATTCGTGCGAGTGAAGTTGCGATGACCATGCCTCTCAACTCGGTCGCATTCGGCAACTAATTCACTAATTCGCTCTTGTTTAACAAAACCTTTGAGTACGACACAGCCACCATCTTTAATAGTTAAATTTGAATCATTGATTAATGCCTTCCGGGCCGACCCAACTTCATCGATCGGATATCTAGTCAAGTCGATGTAGTCACTGGCAGAAATTGTCACCACGAAACACCCCTAAAATTACTTAGCCGAATAGTGCCAATAAACGATCTTACGGAGAAGTCGTGAGTTGAGCGAATTTAGTCGTAAAGTCAAAGGCGCAATGGATCTCAAAATAGCGTCAGCAACGGCCACTACAGATGAAAAAAGAGCGGTTGATTCGCTACTTGGTCTTGCCCCAGAGACATCGCAAGGTGG
>JBAXAW010000056.1:0-13539 GCA_037142305.1 Actinomycetota bacterium | reverse complement strand
GCTTTTTTGATTGAGAAAATTAGATCTGCTGGAGAAATTAGCGACTTGGCCGTATTGCATGCTCAATGCAGTGATATTGATTCATTTGTCGCACAGTTAAAGACAATTTACAACGGTGAAATAATTGTCAGTGATATTGGATCGGTTATTGGCTCACACACCGGAATCGGAACTGTTGGCGTTACATATCACGTTAAGTGACATTCCCCAATTAATGGGTCGCGCAGAACTAGCGTAAAAGTTCAGCGATGAGACCTCTACCCCTTGAAGAACCTGAAGATTCGCAGCGACTCTTCGCTGGTCGATATCGCCTCGACCGCCAAATTGCTCGTGGTGGGATGGCAGAAGTTTGGCTCGGTGTTGACACGTACTTAGATCGTAAAGTTGCAATCAAAGTTCTTAAACCACAACTCGCCAATGATCCTGTTATCGCCGAACGTTTTCGTCGAGAAGCACTTGCTTGTGCCGGATTAAATCATGCCAACATCGTCTCGGTTTACGACTCGGTTGAAGATGAAGGTCGACAAGCGGTTGTGATGCAATACATCGATGGCAAGAGTCTGCGCGAACTTTTAGACCGAAGGAAAAGACTCGGGGCACTCGTAACAATTCACATGGGTATCGCAATGGCTAGCGCTCTTGATTTCGCACATCGCAACGGCCTGGTGCATCGCGATGTGAAGCCTGGCAATATTTTGGTGACACCTGAAGGCAGATTTCTTCTCGCTGATTTTGGCATTGCCAAGGCACTCAGCACAGCCGGCGAAGATTTAACCGATGACAACGTCATGATGGGAACGGCAAAATATTTATCTCCGGAACAAGTGCGTGGCAAACCTCTCGACGGCCGAGCTGATCTTTACGGACTGGGCCTTGTGATGTACGAATGTCTCGCTGGAAAAGTTCCATTTATTGGTGAGACCGATGCAGACACGGCGTTGGCTAGGTTGCAACGAGAGCCGACTGATCTTTCTCAATTGAGATCATCGCTTGCGCCAGAACTTGTACATGTGATTCACAAATTAATGGCAAGAAATCCTGAGCATCGCTATTCAACTGGTCAAGAAACATCCGAAGCATTAACAAAAGCGATTGAGGCTCAAAACAATTACGTGACTTCAATGACTCCCCCGTCTGGAGTCAAGTCACCACCACCGATAAATCAGTCATTCGTGCATAAAGAGTCTTTGATTAGTCAGATTTCTGAGCCGCCAGTTGAAAATTTTGTCGAAGACTTTATTCAAGTACCAGATAAAAAAAGAAAGTCAAAAAAGAAAGTCGCTAAGAAGCAAAAAAGCGAAATGAAGATGAAAGAAAAAGATTTAAAAAGAAAAAAGAATCGTTCAAAGTCATCTGGTGGCGGAATACCAACCTCGACAAAAATTCTCGGTTTGATCGCAATTTTGTTAAGTATCGCGGTGATGTATGTAGCAACTCAGGGTTTTGATCCGTCGCTACTTACTTCGAGAATTTCATCTACTCAAGCAAACTCAGGCGTCGCACCAGTAATTATTTCTCGGGTAGTAAGTTATGACCCGAATGGTCAAGATGGTTTAGAAAATGAATCTGGTATTTGGGCTCTGACCGATAACGATCAGAAAACTGCATGGTCTACCGACTGTTACGCCACAGCATTTTTCGGCGAAAAAAAATATGTTGGGGCTTTAATTGAACTTTCACAACCAGCGTCTGGTGTTCTAAAAGTCGGCATGCAAAATGGTCCATGGTCGCTTGAGATCTACACGGCAACTGGCGCTGCTCCTACTTCACTAGAGCAATGGGGCGAGCCGACGGGTACCGACTACAACACTCGACGGGGCGTCGCACAATTTATGGTGCCGAGCCAGACGCAATTCGTTTTGCTAATGATGCGTGAAATTGGAATGAGTGATCAGTGCAGTCCAGATAATCCGTACCAAGGATTAATGCAAGATCTTTCTTTTAACGCTGCATAAAATAAAACTAGATAAACCTTGTGATTTCAAATCCGTTTACTGATCCGAAATGGGCAGATAAGACACTTCGCCTAATTGATCGCACCGTCAGTTTTGTTCGCGATAAAACGACTCGCCCACTTGCAAATTTTGTGCGAGCCATCGTATTCGGAGTGATTTTAATAGTCGCTTGCCTGTTGATCTTTATTTTCGGCTTAATCGGGTTAGTTCGTGCATCCAACGAGTTATTGGATGTTTGGTTGACCAGACCTACAGCTGTTTGGGTGTCATATTTTTTGTTGTCGCTATTGTTTACAGGTCTTGGTGCACTGATGATGCGAAAGCGACATCAAGGCTCTACTGATTCAAAAAACTAAAAAATTCACGGAAGGCAATTTAATGTCAGCTATAGAAATGACCCATCAAAAAGTAATTATCATCGGCTCAGGCCCTGCTGGTTTGACTGCCGCGATTTACACTGCCCGAGCCAATCTGGCGCCACTAGTAATCGAGGGCGAGCCATCTTCGACTTCTGATCAACCTGGTGGCCAGTTGATGCTGACGACAGAGGTTGAAAACTTTCCGGGGTTTCCAGAAGGTGTGATGGGGCCTGACTTGATGATGAAATTTCGCGATCAAGCTGCGAGATTCAGTACAACTTTTATCACCGAGAAAGTTACGAAGGTTGATTTCTCACAACGACCATTTACTGTTTGGGTGCGAGACATGAAATACACCGCTGAGTCAATAATTGTTAGTACTGGTGCTCAGTCAATCATGCTTGGGTTAGAAAATGAGTCTCGTTTCTATGGGCACGGTCTTTCAACATGCGCCACTTGCGACGGATTTTTCTTTCGCGGACAAGAGATTGCTGTAGTTGGTGGTGGCGACTCAGCAATTGAAGAAGCAACTTTCTTAACAAAGTTCGCGTCAAAAGTAACGATTGTCCATCGTCGGGATAGTTTGCGCGCCTCAAAAATTATGCAAGATCGAGCGCGTAATAATCCCAAAATAGAATTCAAATGGAACTCACAGGTAACTGAAATTATTGGCACCGACAAACTTGAAGGTATCGGGTTGGTTGACACAGTGACTGGAGAGAGTTCAAAAATGTCAGTGACTGGGTTATTTGTTGCAATTGGTCACCGCCCAAACACTGATTTGTTTAAGGATATTCTTGATATGGAAGCCAATGGTTATTTGCAAACTCGACCGGGTTCGTCGTATACGAACATTGAGGGAGTTTTTGCATGCGGTGATGTGCAAGACCACACTTACCGCCAGGCAATTACTGCCGCCGGTTCTGGTTGCATGGCCGCAATTGATTGTGAACGTTGGCTTGAGGCGCAACATTAGACGCGATATTAGACGCGATAACCTAAAAGTGTTATAACCCCGAGCGCGAACTTGACGAAAGGTTTTTATGGCAGATGGAATAGTCATTCTGACGAGTGCAAATTTTGACGAGACTATTAAGTCTTCAACGACACCAATTCTGGTTGACTTTTGGGCAGAGTGGTGTGGGCCCTGCAAAGCAATGAATCCGATTCTTACTGAAATTGCAAAAGAACAGGCTGGCAAAGTTATTATCGCCAAACTCAATGTTGACGACCACGGTGATATTGCTCAACGCTTCAGCGTGATGAGCATTCCAACAATGATGCTTTTTAGTGATGGCAAAATGAAGAAGAAAATGATCGGCGCTAAGGGCAAGCCTCAGTTACTCGCGGAGATCGCAGAATTTATCCCGACAAAGAGTTAATTTTCGGCGACAACTTTGCGGTTGTCGGTGATCTGCAGCGTCGGTTGCGTGACGCCGAACTTTTAGATCTATCTCTTGTTCAAGTCGGATCATTCTGTGAACTAACAAAGTCTGCAGTCGAAGAATTGCAGCGGCGGCGTGGTCTGCTTGTCTCTGGAGTTTGCGATCAGATCACTTGGTTGACGCTTGTTGAATCGTCGTTTCAGTTAGGTGACCGATTAAATTATTTGTGTTCACCATTACAACGAGGCGACGATGTGGCAGAACTTCAAGAATTGTTGGCACGAACGGGTTTTAACTGTGGTCGCGTAGATGGCTATTTAGGCATAAAGACTGCGTCTTCGCTTAAAGATTTTCAACGCAATTACGGACTAGTAACAGACGGCATTTGTGGACCAATCACACTTCAAGCACTGCATCGAGCAAGTCGGCACAGTGGCAATGGTCCTGGTGTGGGCATTGTTCGAGAACGCCACACGGCAGCGATACATAGTGATGATCTTGCAGCATTCCGTGTTGTGGTCGGCCAATTCGGCGGGCTCGACAACCTAACTCATGAGTTATGTGATCGTTTGCGGGCCCAACACACCAACGTCGCGGTTATCGACGATGAAGATCCGCACCGACATGCGCAACTTGCCAATGATTTCGCAGCCAACCTATACATCGGCATTGAAACTCGCGAAACCCCAAGTTTTGAAATCGCCTACTATCACACCAAAGGGTTTCACTCAGTTACAGGTCATATTTTTGCGACCTTGGCCGCCGAAGCAATTGAGCGGTCGGCGCCTTGGTTCTCGCCCACAGTTGCCGGCATGCGTTTGCAAGTCCTACGTGAAACCACAATGCCGGCAATTCTCTGTGGATTAGGACCGTTACGTGTTATTTATCCCCACAGTGCGGTAATTGCTGATAATCTCGCGAAATCAATGGCTATATGGGTTAAAACTACTTCTTCGTAGTTTGATCGCCACAAACTAACTCTTGTTGAAAGTTATCCACAGGTTATGCACCTACTGTGCGAAGTCTTGATAAAGGTTTATTCGTAAGGTAAACCTGAGAGTTAGTTTTACTTACTCAATTCGCATCAATAATTTTCGTTATTCGCTATTTGGAACACCATCGGTCATTGCTCGATAAATTCGCTCAAGATCGTTAAGGTCAGCAAACTCGACAGTCATTCGTCCACGACCAGCAGTTGCGACAATTGAGACTTTGGTAGATAGATGTTCGCCAAGTAACTTTTGCAACTCAACCAAGCCAGGAACAGGAAGCGTTGTTGTTGGTACCGACTTTTTAGTCACGTTATTTTGTTCGTTATTTGAACTGCCAGTTTTGCTAAGACGACCAGTTGTCGCTCGAACTGCATCTTCGGTTGCTCGAACTGTCCAACCTTCATCGGCGCACCGTTGGGCCAATTTTTCTTGGGTGGTTTTATCTTGAACGCCTAGTAACGCTCTGGCGTGACCACCCGAAAGTCTGCCGGCTGCAAGTAGTTGCTGAATTGAAGGAGGCAATGAAAGAAGTCGAAGTGAGTTAGTGATCACTGTGCGTGTTTTACCAACCCGCTCTCCTACTTGTTCGTGGGTCATCGAAAAGTCATCTAATAGTTGCTGATATGCAGCGGCCTCTTCGAGTGGGGTCAAGTCTTGCCGATGCAAGTTTTCAATTAATGCTTGTTCAACAGAAGATACATCATCGGTTTCACGAACCAAAGCAGGAATTAGCACTAAACCAGCCTTCTGCGCTGCTCGCCAACGTCGCTCGCCGGCGATCAATTCATAGGCGATGCCAGTTTTTGTGTCGACTTGTTTTAAAGGTCTAACAAGAATTGGTTGAAGCACGCCTACTGCCTTAATCGATGCCGATAATTCGTCTAACGAATCTTCGTTAAAATAAGAGCGAGGCTGGTTCGTGTTTGGAGTAATCGTTTTGATATTGAGACTTCGCAGACCCATGCCGTCTACTTGGGCTGCATCCTCGTCATCAATTGTTCTATCAACTGAACGACTTGGAATTAATGATTCAATTCCTTTATTGAGCCCTTTGGGACGTACCACCACTAATCTCCTTTGCGATTTCTCGATAAGCCTTTGCCGCTGCCGAAGTTGGATCAAACGTCGTAATTGGTTGTCCGTGCGATGGTGCTTCAGCGACACGAACAGACCTCGGAACGATTGCGGTACAAACTTTATCGCCAAAATGTTCGCGAACTTCTCGCACCACATCATCGGCCAAAACCGTATGCGTGTGCATTACTAGTGCAATATGGCTAACTTGTAGAGTTGGATTAAGCACTTGGCTAACGCGATCAACGCTTCGTAATAATTGACCAAGTCCTTCGAGAGCAAAATATTCACACTGAATCGGAACAAATATTTCATTGGCTGCGGTTAGGCCGTTAATTGTTAATAAGCCTAATGATGGGGGACAATCCAATAAAACGTAGTCATATTGATCAATTATTGCTTCAATTGCTTTTTTTAACCGTTGTTCGCGACCCATTTCGGAAACCAATTCAATATCAGCGCCTGCCAAATCCAAATTAGATGGTGCAATAAATAGGTTCTTGATAGATGTCGGCTCAATACAGTTTTCTAATTTTTCGTCACGCAAAAGAACATCATAAATTGTTGACTCTAAATCTCGTGAGTTGATTCCAAGACCGGTAGACGCATTACCTTGCGGATCGAGATCAATAATTAAAACCCGATATTCGAGCTCGGCTAATGCCGCGCCAACAGTGATGGTAGTAGTAGTTTTTCCAACCCCACCTTTTTGATTCGCAAAAGCAATTATTCTTGGTAATGGGCGGCGTTCCGTAACGCTCTCAGGTTGATCTTTTTTGCTCATACTGAGAGCATAATCTCTCAACGCTTGCCGCTTATGGATAGGCGGAAATAGCTCTAAATATATGTTTCACGTGAAACAATTTGTGATCAAATGCTTAATTTAAAGGGTTTTGAGATAGTTTCTGGTGCGTAAGCAAACCCTATGAGGCAGTGGTTTCATCGTCGTCTGAACCAAATTGTTTCACGTGAAACATTGCCACGGCGCCGATTCTTGAGGGTCCTTCTAGACCCAAGGCTCTTACTTGTTGTTGATCCCATCGAGAATCACTGTCAGGCGGAGGTTCACTAATTATGATTGCCCCACCTGGTTTGACGAGGTCTCTGGACAAATTGAGTGTTTGTATTGGTGGACCTAAACCACGACTCATCGCTACATCAAAATGTTTAGCCCAAGTCGAATCTTTAGTCATATCGGTTATCTCGCTACATCTGACAGTAACTCGATCTACAAGGTTTAGTGCATGAACGGCCCTTACCAAAACATCAGTGCGTCCCACTCGGCGATCAACCAAATGGAGCCTCAAATGTGGACAAAACAGAGCAACTATTAAACCTGGCACACCAGCACCACTGCCTAGATCAACTGCGGTACGCGCCGTATGTGGCATGGCATCTGCGAACCACTTGGCGTGACTAATAATCTCTGCGACTGGAGCATTAGATAACGCCCCAATTCGCTGGGCTTCTCGAAGAATTCTTTCTAAAACTCGAAGGCGCGATTCATCAACAGGGTTTGAATTAGTTGCCGACGGTTCAGTCACACAACAAAACTACACTAGTTAAAGTGAGTCTTGGATGGTTTTATGACTCTGATGAATCACCAATGTCATCAGAGTCATCGAATTCTGTTGAAGTTTCAAGAGTTGAAGCCAAAGCCACAACTACTCGACGAAACGGATCAGTGCCCTCAGAACGAGTCGCAATACCGTCACTGTCAACAAGTGCGTCGTGAACGATCTTGCGGTCAGATGAGTTCATCGGCTCTAATGCTCGTGCTTGTCCAGAGGTTTTTACATCGGCAGCAACTTTTAGTGCGAACCGACTTAAAGCTTCACGGCGTTTTTCACGATAACCAGCAACATCTACCCGAAGCCGAGTTTCGTGGTCACCTAAACGGCGCTGACTAACAACACGTGTTAAATCTTGCAGCGCCAACAATGTCGCGCCCTTGGTGCCAACCAAGAAATTAAGATCGTCGCCCAATACATCGATGTCAATGTTTTCGCCATCAACTTTTGATGAAACTGATCCTTTTAAGCCGGCTGCAGTGACGAGTCCTTGCAAAAATGTAGTTGCTACATCACTCACAGTGGTTGGATCAACCGGTGGTAGTTCGGCTCGTGGAGTACGCTCGCGCGGCGCTTCACTTCGATTTGAACGCTCTGGGCGAGGTGATCGAGAGCCTCGTTCTGGACGTGGACCACGATCATTTCGTTCTGAACGTTCAGGACGAGAACTTCGTTCATTAGATTGACCGCTTGGTCGCGATGGGCGATCGGTCGTTGGCTTGCCACGACGATCACGGCGGTCGGCTTTAGCGCGAACTGAGTTTGGCTTAATTCGTGCTCGAACTCTGGCTTCGCCACGAGTTCTACCGAAAAGGCCTGCTTTTGGCTCTTCGACGACTTCAAATTCTGCGTCTACATCGTCAACCCCTAAACGATCAAGTGCCAATGCTTTTGCGTCGTCAACTGTCTCTGCTGTTGTTTCTACCCATTCCATAATTCAATTTCCTTTCGGTTGTTTTCTAAAATTTGAGAATTAATTATTTGGCTTATTTTTCTTTTGCACAAAACTGCTGCGGTTCTTTCCTGGCGGCTGAGGTCGGCGTCGCGTTGGTGCAACAGAACTATTTTTCGGCGGAGTAACACGCTTGCTGATAAAAGTTTGAGGCTCGCTCGTGTTTATCTCTTTTTTTGACTTTTGCTTTTTGTCTTCGGCCGCAGAGTTTTTCATTTCTCGAGCAGTAGCACTTGCGGCTTGTGCTTGCTTGCCGAGGCTGTCATCTTTTTTGTAAAAGCGTTGAGTGATGTATTGCTGTTGAATAATTCGGATAATTGCTTGCATCATGTAATAAACAATCAACGCGGTTGGCAGCCAAATCTGAAAAACTGCAAACGCAACAGGCATATATTGCATCAACTTTGCCTGACTTGCCGACATCGTTGGACTAACGGTTCGGGATGCAATCATTCGTTGTTGAACTAGATATAAACCAGCTAAAACAACCACTAATAGCGCATAAACGAGCCCCGATGCGAAGTCTTCCTTCATCGCGACTATTGGTCTTTTGGCCAAGTCAATTCCGAAAGAAAGCATCTCGGTTTTACCAACAAGCGACTTATATATCGCAGAAGTGTGATCCAAATATTTTGGTGCGAAAGGAGTGCTGAGCGAAGTTCTAAAGATTAAGCCTCGAATTGCCCTGAACATAATTATGAAAACCGGCATCTGCGCAAGGAGCGGTAAACACGAAGCCAGTGGGTTGACCTTGTGCTCTTGATAAAGCTTCATCATTGCTTCATTTAGTTTTTGTCGATCACCTTTAAATTGTTGCTGCAGTCTTTTCATTTCTGGTTGAAGGCGCTGCATTTCAAGCATGCCTTTAGTGCTTTTAAGAGTTAGTGGAGTAATCAACAACATCACCGCAACTGCAACCATCGCAATTGCAAAAGCGTAATTAGGTATCCAGCTATAAAAAGTTGCAATTAACCATGATGCAGCACCAAAAAATTTATTAAACATAACTAGTGGGTCACTTTCATTGAGTGTGAATGATTAATACATTTCTCTGGCACAGGGTCGTAGCCACTCGGTCCGAAAGGTCGACAGCGACACAAACGACGCAAAGTCAAAAACCCACCCCTAAAAGAGCCAAAAGTTTCAATTGCTTCTGCGGCGTAATTTGAACAACTTGGATAAAATCGACATGGTGACAAGCGGTAAAAAAACGCCTGTTGATAAAAACTGATGGATTTGAGCAGAAAATTACGCATAATTAGCTGATTTTGATGGTTATTGCGACTTTTTGGGAACATTTTGCCAATAAATTGTCGACATTTTGACCTAAATCTGCAAATTTGAGCTTTTTGGCCCCTGAATAGGCACCGATCAGGTACCAGCCTGGCAAAATAGATTTAGTTTTAAGAATCTCGCGCAATCGTCGTCGCAATAGGTTGCGTTCGACCGCCCCACCCACTTGATGGCCTATTGCGTAAGCAACTGCTGGTTGAGGCAAAGTATGGTCGACGATCATACTGCACCAAAGAGACCCTGAGCGAACATATGTTCCGTTTTGCTGAAGTTGTTGAAAAGTCTGTCGCGTTTTTATGCGACTGATCAAGCAGAGAGCCGGTAGCGGCCCTTTGCCCGACGAGATTTAAGCACGGCCCGGCCGGCTCGAGTGCTCATACGGTTGCGGAACCCGTGTTTGCGGGACCTACGGCGATTGTTTGGTTGAAAGGTGCGTTTCACGCACGGCTCCTGACGTCAAGAAAAATTCGTAGTTCCAAGGCTAGGGGTAGAAGTATCAGAGGGCAACGCCAGAACAAAAATCCTCAGCATTTCTCTCCCTGTGGAAAACCTGCTAATTTCTGCGTCCCGATTAATTTTTTACGAATCTATCCACAATGCCTTGACGGACTTGCTGGTTTTGATGGTTTTGAAAATTTGGTCTCAATTTTACAAATTTAAATACCGCAAAAACAAGAAATAAACATGAAGGAAAATGAAATGGCTAACGAAATGACTAGCGAAACAATCGACTCAACCCAAGAACATGAAACAATTTGGAAGGCGACCGCCCAAGTTTTGCGCTCGCAGGTTTCTGAAGCTGTGTGGTTCTCAACTTTCAACGATGCGATTGCGGTTGCCGACGACAAAATGAGTTTGCGTTTAAGAGTGCCGAACTCGTTTGTTAGAGATCGAATTTTGACTCGCTATATGTCGCTGGTGCGAGATGCGCTAGACGAAATCGGGGCTGCCGATCGTCAGCTTTTAGTTGACATTCAAACCGCTACAGCCAATGACGTTCTAGAACAATTAACAGTAGAAAAACCAACATCACTTTCTGAACCAATTGTTGTTGAACGAAAGCCAGAATCTACAAATCAAGCGGTGACACAAAGAACCCGAGCGGGCAAAGGCGCCGCAATTGGACTTAATCCGCGATACACATTTGAAACTTTTGTTAAAGGTGCGTCAAACCAGTTTTCTTTGGCTGCGGCTATGCGTGTTGCCGAAACACCAGGGCGCTCATATAACCCGTTGTTTATTTATGGTTCGGCTGGTCTTGGCAAGACGCATTTATTGCACGCAATTGGCTACTACGTGCACGAACATTACCCGGACCTTGAAGTTCGTTATGTATCAACTGAAACTTTCTTAAATGAATACGTCGACGGAATTCGTAACAACACAATTGCTGCGTTTAAAAGAAGGTATCGCGAAGTTGATGTGTTGCTAATCGACGATATTCAATTTATGGAAGGTAAAGAGGGACTTCAAGAAGAGTTTTTCCACACGTTCAATTCGTTACACGGTGCAAACAAACAAATAATTATTTCGTCGGACCGGGTTCCAGATGCCATTCCAACTTTGGAAGATCGTTTGCGCGGCCGTTTTAGATGGGGATTAATCACCGATGTTCAGCCCCCAGACATGGAGACTCGGCTTGCAATTTTGCGAAATAAAGCCGAACGCGACGGTACAGATATTGCTAGCGACGTTCTTGAATTTATAGCCAGCAATGTGACTTCAAATATTCGTGAACTAGAAGGCGCACTTATTCGTGTGACGGCCTACGCAAGTCTTAATCGAACAATTGTTGATGTTGATCTTGCTAAAAATCTATTGACAGAATTACTGACGAAAAATGCTGTCAAGCCGCGCACTAACGAACAGTTGCTCAAAGAGATCGCCGATTTTGTTGGCTTTAGCGTTGAAGACATTAAGGGCAAAAGTCGACAACGACCTCTGGTTACTGCCCGCCAAACTGCCATGTATGTGGTTCGTGAGTTAACCGATCTCAGCTACCCGGCGATCGCGCGGTTATTTGGTGGACGAGATCACACGACTGTAATTCATGCTGTGGAAAAGACCAATCGTGTAATTAAAGAAAAAAAGCAAGTTTATGAACAGGTGACTGAGCTAGTTAAGAAATTTAAGACGTCATGAGTGCCCTGTGTACAACCCTGTGTAAATCAAGGGATTTACCTATGGAAAACAAGGGGTTATCAACTGGTCACCAAACTACAAAGTTGCAAGATGTGCCAACGACTAATTGCCTTTCCACATGGGCAAACCGCATCTACGCTGGATATGAGATGGTTAATCCACAATCCACAGGCCTTATTACTGTTATTAGTTATATATATGAATTTCCACATTCAATAACCGGCAACTCTGCACAAACTCGCACACATAATCAAGTGAGGTTTAAGCCATGAAATTTAGAGTCGAAAGAGAATTGCTTTCGGAAGCACTTAGCGGCGGCGCTCGTGTTGCCTCAAATCGAAATAATGCAATGCCGGCTTTATCAGGTGTGCATTTTGAAGTTAAAAGCGATGTTTTAGTTTTAACTTCGACAGACAACGATCTCAGCGTGCGTTTTGCCTTAGCCGTGGCCGGGCTTCAAGATGGTGTCGCTGTTGTAAGTGCAAAACTAATTAGTGACATTGTTCGTGCGATGCCAGAAGAAAAAGTCACTGTTGAAGCGCAAGGAGACGAAATTACTGTTTCGGCCGGCACCTCAGAATTTAAAATACATTTATTTGCTGCTTCTGATTTTCCAAATATTGTTACTGCTGGCACACAGTCCGTGACGATCAGCGCAAAAGTTTTCGCTGAGTCACTCGACCAAGTCGTTCGTGCGGCGTCGAGTGATATGCAACGTTTAGCATTAACGGGTGTGTTGATGGTTGCCGAACCAGATTCGGTTTGTTTGGTTGCGACAGATTCGTACCGTCTGGCTGTGCGCGAATTGCCAGGCGCAACAATGCTTGGCCACGGGGCAGAAATCGTTGTGCCAGGGCGAGCGTTGGACGAACTTAAACGACTGATCGGTGACGCCGAAACGATGACAATGGCGCTTGGCGAAAACAGGGCAACTTTCGAAGTTGGAAACGCGACTCTGACGACAACACTTCTTAATGTCGAATTTCCTAAATACAAGCAATTGATTTCCGCCAGTTATCCAAATAAGGCAACCACGGCGAGAGAACCGTTTTTAGACGCAGTTCGACGGTTGCGAATTCTTGCACGAGAGACAACACCAGTGCGTCTTGAAATGTTAAAAGATTCAATTCGGCTGTCGGTAGTTACTCAAGACCTCGGTCAAGGAGTTGAAGAATTAGAGGCCAAACTTGATGGCAGCGAGATTACTGTTGGCTTCAATTCGCAATATCTTTTAGACGGAATCGATGCAATTAGTGGCGATGAAATAACAATCGAGTCAACAGATCCAGTTAAACCTGCAGTTTTGCGCGGCGTCGGTGACAAGAACTATTTATATCTTGTGATGCCACAGCGACTAACGACATAGTTCGACACAGTTCGTTTCTAAAACAAGACTGCAATAGAAACTTGACGAGCGTCAACCCGACGTGATTCTTCAACATATTGAACTCAGCGACTTTCGCAACTACACGAACGCGAAGGTCGATTTCGATACCGGGGTAACCGCAATCATCGGCTCTAACGGTCAGGGTAAAACAAACCTCACCGAAGCACTTGGATATTTATCCACCATGAAGAGTTTTCGCGGAGTGCCAACCGAGGCAATGATTCGCACTTCAACGCACACAGCATTTGTTCGCGCGCAAGTGCGTCACGACGACAATCGAGAAATTTTGGTCGAAGCAAAATTAACTACACAGGGGCGCAACCAAGTTTTAGTTAACGGAGTAAAACTGCCCAAGACACGAGATCTACTTGGCATGGTTCGGACCACCGTGTTCTCGCCCGACGATTTAGATTTAGTTAAAGGCGGCCC